>JBIOXX010000397.1:0-3598 GCA_044869875.1 bacterium
GAGAAGGCCGCCGAGGAATTTTTCGCCAAGGTCGAGGAAGGCAAGAAGGTCGCCGCCGAGCGCGGCTTGATGCCCGATGCCTCGGTCCACCAAGGCGACACCAATTTAAGCTTTTTCGACCTGACCAAGCTCGGCGATTTCACCGTCTTCCAACAATGGTTGGCTTTGCCGCGAGTTTCGCCGTCGGGGAACGACGACACGATTCAAGTCTCGGTGGTTCCGATGAAGCCGCTGGAGGCCAACATCGGCGGACAAGCCGTAAAGGCCGAGCGCAAGCTTCAGATCGTGGCGATTCCTAACGGCCGGGCCTTGCCTTCGCAAAAAGGATTGCTGACGGTTTTGGACGCCGTCAATCAAGCCGAGCTCGCCAAGGCCGAGGCCCTGGGCCTCGTGCCCAAGGAAGGGGAGGCGCCCAAGGCGGGCCAGCTACCTCGGGATCATTTCGCCAAACTGTGGTTTGGAAAAGACAACGTGATTTTGCCCAATCCGATGAAGGGCGGCAGCTTGCTGACCCCGAAGGAAGTGTCGGACATCTTGACCGACCAAGCCGCGGCTTCGCCCAAGCTCGAGCTATGTGCGAGGGCCGAAATTTCGGCGAGCGGAGATAAAACCGTCATCAACATTCGGAGCAAGAGGACCGGCTCCAAACCCGGCGGCGACACCGATCCCAAATCGGGCGCACCGGCGAAATCCGAAGTGAAGGCCGCGGCTCATTCCGGCGGGGGCGGACCGCGCACTGAGAAGCTCAGCCCCGATTCGGTTCCCCAGTACGAGCCCTATTGGGATCCGCGGGTCCGAATGTACGACGAACAGATGATCGGCAAGGTCCACGACTATTATCATTCGGATGGAACCCGGGAAGACTTGGCGACGATGGCGAAGCGCACCGACGCCTGGGGCGAGGATGCCAGAAGATTTCAGGCCGGCCTGGCAGCCTTTGAAAAGGCCCGCACCGCGTATTTCGAAGCCGAGAAAAAATTCAAGAGTCGAGCCGAGTCCGATGCCGACCCGGCCCTTTACCAGCAGTTCCGAGATTTGGCTAAGATGGCCGAGACCCTCGAAAACTCGCCTTATCACAAGCTGGAAGAGTCGCACACCGCGATGATCCGTGGTTTAGGCGGCGAGCTTTGGCCCTTGGAAAATGCTCTTTCCAAGATCCAGTTCGCCGACCTCGGATCGAATTTCCAACAAGGAAAAACCGAAGCCTCTTTTGATTTCCGCATCGCCTTTAGCAGCATGGAATCGATGGCGAATAATGGGACCGATTGGAAAATACAAAGCACCCGAAGGCTGGCCACTGCCGAAGTGACGGTCGAAAACTGGGCCAAAGCCGATGAGATTCTTTCGCAGCTGCGCCAAGACAAGGTCAAGGTCGTCAAGGACGGTCAGCAAACGACCGAATATTCCTTGGAGATGACCGGTGAGCTCGCTCGAAATCCCGATGGTAAAACCGGATCCGTCGAGGTGACTGTCAAGGGTCCGCCCAAGCATACCTTACAACTCAATTTCACGTTGAAGGAAGCGGCCCAGGGCGGCAAGGTCATCGATCTCCCGCAGCGCAAACCACCCCAGCCGGTGCAACAAGACGGCGAAGCGGCCAAACCGATCGCGGCCGCCGCCGGCGCCGGCGATACGATTCCGCTGCGGACGGCCTCGGTCGAGCCTTCCTTCGAAGGGCGCTCGGGCCACGATCTCAGCGGCTTCCGGACGAGCTTTCCCAGCGACTATTACGAGTCGGTGCAGGCTTCCAATTCACAAAGTCCCATGGCTGGTGGCCTGCTGGTACCGCATCTGGCCGGTGACCCGGCGCCGACAACCGGCGTAGTGTGGAAGGTTAAGGCCGTGGATGGCGATCACGTGCTCCTCGAAGGCGGCCGAAGCTTTAAAGATGGCAAGTCGACTCCGATCGCCGGCGAAATCATCGTCAAGATGAAGGGAGCCAGCCAATACCAAGCCGGCGACGAAGTCCGCTTCATCCCGCCGGTCGCCGGCGGCAGCGGCGAAAGCGCGTCGCGCGCTGTCGAGCTTCGGCCACCCCAGGGATCCGATGCCTTCATTATCGGCCGAGATCACAACAGCTCCCACGTGGTTGTCGAAGGTGTCGAGATCTCGCGCAATCATGCCACCATCGCCCGGGGTACCGACGGCCAATGGTATCTCCTCGACGGCACGATGAGCGCTCAGGGCGACCGAAAGCTCAGCCACAACGGCGTGAAAGCTTGGGATCCCAGCACCGGAACCGAAGTCCCGGTGGGCCGAGATCATTGGTTTCCTTTGGTCGAGGGCCAATACATCAAGATCGGCAATCAGTGGATGGTGTTTCATGCGCTGGTGGCTCGGCCCGTCGACAACCAAGTGACGGTCACCGAGGTTCCCCAAGGATGGGCCAAGGTCTCCGAAGCGCTGCCTCAATCCAAGTTTGCGGTCGACCAAGTTCCCGCCGATAACCGCCAATTCGACGTTTTCGCCGGCGATCCCGAGCGGATGCATCCCCAGGCCGGCCCCTCGCTGGTACTCTCGGGAACCGTGACCGGCCAAGCCCCGGAGCATCAGGGCAGGTTCTACCGCGATCAAGACGGTTGGCGCTATATGCCCAATGGCCTGCAGCCGGTCTACGACCGCAACTCGCTTCCTAAGCAGCCGGCGCAAGATGGCAGCTATAAAGTGGAAGAGGGCGATATCTTCACCTGGGGCTATAAGTTCTACGAGTTCTCGAATGGAAAGATCGGGCCGCGTCCGGACGCCGCGGTCGACAACCTGTGGCCGACTCAGATGTCCCTCCACTTTCCGCAGAAAGCTCTCGGCGCCGGCCGCGGTCAAGCTGGCGACTTCGCCGAACGAATCCCCCGGGGCCCTCTGGTGGATCCGCAAATACTGGCCGGCAGCGTGGATTTTAATCAGCCAATCCCGATTCAAAGCTCACCGGCTACTTCCCAAAATGGCGAGCTTTCCCGAGTGACCACCCAGGGCGTCGGCTACAAATCAGTCAATGAGGACGTCGTCTTTTCAGCTCGCGGCCCCGACGGAAAGCTGTTGATGTTGAATGTCGATGGCATGGGCGGGCACGCCGACGGCGATGCCGCGGCGGTTTTGGTCGCCGAGGCTTTTGCCACCGAATACCAAAGATCGGGCGACACCGCCAAAGCCTGGGAGCTGGCCAATCAGGCCGTACTTCGTTTCAACGGCGCCAGCGTCCAGCAGAAAATGCCCCGCGACCAAGCCATGGCCGAAGCTCGGAAGATCATCGCCGATCCTAGCCAATTCGGTTTGGACCCCATCGCCAAGGGCTCGGGCGCCGTGGCGGTGATGGTGGAACAGAACCCGCCAACGGCGACGGGTGAACCGGGGCTTGCTCGCTTCGAATGGGTGGGTGATGCCCGCGCCATGCAAATACGAGCCGATGGCGGTGGCCGCTTGCGTTGGATTTATCGCACCGTCGACGAAGGAATCCCGGGTAGGCCCGGCGAAGTCAACCCCGGGGTCCATTATCCCGAAGGTGGACAAGGGAAAACCCTCGTCTTTCAGCTCCATCCCCACGCCAACGTCGTCACCAATGCCATCGGCACCAGCGGGACCTTGGAAGTGCAAGGGACTCGGC
>JBIOXX010000398.1:0-5701 GCA_044869875.1 bacterium
TGGGTGCCGCCATGAACCGCCTTCCAGAGATGTTCGGTAAAGTGAGCGCTCATTTCTTGGTATAAGTGGACGTCCTTTGTCCGCGCTTCCCCCGGCTTGATGTCGAGGTGATGGCGGTATTCATGGACGATGCTTGTCATTAGCTCAAAGAAGGCTTCTCGCGAAGTTTCATTGCTGTAGACGGTTACTTCGGGTTGGCGAAACAACATCAAGCCCTTGGAGCGAATTCCGTAGGGGGCGAAATAGTAGGCGTTTTCGACCTCGGAGGTCTTGGTCGAGGAAAATTCGTTGACCCGGTGCCGAAACGCATTTTGCGGTAAGATCTCCATGACAAAATCCCTTCGCAAAATGGCGCGGGCGATTGCCAAGCTGGTAGGATCTCCGAGCCGATTAAAGGCCGTGGCTAAGACTTCGGGTCGCAGATGCTCAGCCTTGACGCCTTCGGGAAAGAGCTCCTCGAGCATCCGGCTGCGGTGGGCTTTTCGCAATTCGATGTTGACCGGATCCAGCAGGTCGGTCTCGCGGGCCTTCATCTCCCGTAGAATTTCCAAAGGAGCGCGGTCTCCCAAATAGGCATTGGATTGAGACGGCACTCCAGACTCCGGAGCTTGCCAGGAATGGCGGAGGCCAAAGACCGTTGCGTCGGGATCGGCCAGCTCCGCCAACTTGAACTCGGTCAAGGGATCCAAGCCCT
Source organism: bacterium (assembly GCA_044869875.1). Taxonomy (GTDB): domain Bacteria; phylum UBA10199; class UBA10199; order DSSB01; family DSSB01; genus DATEDP01. Next base: position 695 of record JBIOXX010000398.1, read on the forward strand.
TCTCCAATAGGATTTCCAGCCGGGCGAGCCGGGCGAAGGCAAGAGGACTCGCACCCGCGAGCTTTAGGCTGCGGTCGAGAAGATCGGCGCGGCGGGGCAGCCCTTGGTGGTATTCCAAGTGGTCGAGCAGCCTGGAGTTATTGGACAAAAATTGTGAACGGGGGCCGTAGGTCGAGGCGGTCGCCCAACGCTCCACGATCCGCTTCGCTTCGGAGGAAATCCCCAAGTTGCGAATGCGCCCGTAGAGCTCGGTTCGTCCGCCCCAGAAGCTCGGCATCGGAGGCGGGCGTTTTGCCATCCCCTCGTTGGGATAGGCGTTTGTAAGTTGAGCTTCAAGCTCCATCACCTTGCCGCCATTGCCGAGGAAGCGTAACAACAGGTCCATGTCATCGGCATCGGAGCGTTGAAAACTGCGCTGGAATACCTGCTTGGTAAGCCAGCAGGAGTAGGAGCTGGCGTTGGAAAGTGGATCGGCGAACTTCATGGCCTCGGCCAAAGTGGGGAACGCGGCGTTAAGGACCTCAGGCTCCCAGCTCACCGGGGTTCGGGCAAGCAAGGCCATGAAGCGATGCTGAGAGGCGGTGTCATTCAATTGCGGATAGTTATAGTAAAATCTTTTCAAGTGATCCTGGGTGGCATCCGGAAGCCGTTGGAAGAGATCCTTGATGGCGTAGGCTTCTTGGAGAAGACCGCTGCTTTCCGGCGATAGCGCCGTTATTTGGAGGGGCTGGCTCCGCGCGGGGTTTTCGGCCGGCGGCGGGAGCGAGAAAATCCTTTCACCGACCTTGCCTGCCATGGCCAGAGCTGGGGCCGAAGGGAAAGGACCGGAAAATATTGATCTCGGTCCCGGCAAATTCCCAATCCGAAATTCGATCTCAGTCGCGACTCGATTCAGCCGGTCGGCGCCGAGGCCCTGGGCCAGCCGTCCACCGACGTAAAGATGGAAAAGGGTCGCGGCGCCGGCGATCAAGCCGTTGGTTGCGCTCTGATGCGGTCGGATGCCGAGCCCGGTTTCAATTTGCTGGCTCAGCAGGATTCCGCTGTAGAGACCCAAGGGTTGCGCCGCGCCGGCCGCCACGGTTAAACCCCGCTGCAGCGCCAAGCTTTCGCTCTGAGCGGCGGTGAGAGCGAGCCCTCGACCGCTTCGGAAGCCCAAAGCTCCGCCGGCCTTGATCGAGCCAAGCAGGATCGTGCCGGCCAGCCATTCCCGCCTGAGGGCCGGGAGACTCCAATCCTGGGTCTGGCCCAGCCCAGTCGCTACGCTCTTGGCGGTCAAAGTGAAGGCCGCCGATTCGGTGAGAAGGCCGAAGCCATTGGCGGCCACTTGGGAGACCAGTCGGTCCACCGGGGCGTGGCGGAGGAAATTGAGGCTCAAGGCTCGGCTAACCTTGAACACGCTTCCGGCGACTCCCATCGCCAGGATGGGAGCCGGGCTCATCGCCTCCTTGGAGAAGCGCGAGATCAGGACTTCGGCTTGGGCGCCGACCGGCCCTCGACCTTGCAGAGCTTCGGCCCGGCCGTGGGCCCGGCTTCGGATCTCGGCCGGGACTTCCTCGAATTCGGCCAATCCTTGGTAGAGGAGGGTGGCGACCTCGGCTTGGCCCTCGCGCTCGCGCCGCGAGGCGAAGTTCAGCATCGCGTCGCCGAAAAGCTCGGCATCGCGTTCCTGTTTCAGCGATTCGATCTCGGTTTTTTGATTGGGGGAAAGCGAATGGAGAAAATCGGCGGAGAAATATTGCCAAAAGCCATCTTGCCACGAAATGGTCGTGGCTTCGGATATAGCTCGACGCCGAATTGGTGAATCGCCGTGGAGATCCAAGATGCGGTGCCCCTCTCCAATCTTTAAAAAGCCCTACAGAACTACAGGAAAATCAGAGATTTTTCGACCGGATTCTTCGGAAGTTGTGGATAAATTTCGTACAGAGGGCAAAGCCGATGCATTACCCAAAAACATATAACTATATGTTATTAATATACTTATTTCTAATGCAGCTCCGTTAAGCGCTCCAGCGAGGGATTGCCGCCACCGGTGCGGATTAAAGCCTCCAAACGCGCCAAGCGGGCAACCCCGAGCGGGCTGTCGCCGGCCGCTCCGATCGCCGCGTTGACATCCAAAACTCGAATGGTCTGCGGTCCTTGGCCCAGCTCATAGAAATCGTCGAGGAAACGGTCGATCGAGGCCTGCATGTTGCCGAGATAGTTCTCGGCCTGAGCTCGTTTCCAGTCGAAGACGACTGTTCTCGCTCGATCATCCAAGGGAAGAATCGAAGTGGCTCGTTTGAATTCCCGCCAATCGTGCTGGCGCTTCGCCGCTTCCATCTCAAACTGAAGGGAATTGACCGGAGTCGCGGGCGGCCGTGGCGTCCGCAAATCCAATTCCGGAAAATGCTCGGCCAGGCGCTGCTCCAAATTGGCCGAGCTTTCGTCGAGCGCCAAGGAGCGAATGGTTTCGCCAAGGGCCCGGGGACTGCGATTTTCGAAATAAACCCGTTCGTAAATTCGTTGAGCCAGCCAATGGCGATAGGAAAGAGCCGCTTCGCCGGGATTCCCGCAGAGAACCTCGGCCAATTTGCCTAAGCCCGGGGTCATCACTCCGGGATGCAGGATGCCGGAGTTGAGCAGGAGGGCGCTGAGCTTGTTGCCCTCGTGGCGCGGTCCGTAATGGCTAAGGATGCGCTGATAAGCTTCTTGAAAGGGGCGACTCGCCGCGTAGGTTTGAACGAATTCTTCATAGGGGTCGGAGGAAACCAAGCGCAGCGGCGGCCGAGGGCGATCGGAGTCGCTTTGGCTCATGGCGTAGATGTCGGGGAGAAATTTCGAATTTGGTCTTGGCAACTGAGGTGTCATCCTGAGCAAAGCGAAGGACCTCATGCCACCCAAGGCAGTAGGAGGCCCCTTGTGCCCGTCGTTTGGGTATTCGCTGGCGCTCAGGGTGACACGCCTTAGCCCCCGGCTCCGCATTTCAGCCTCCGCCAAAAAGCGCGTTCCCCCGGAACCCAGCGCCAGTCTTGCGATACCGGCTCCGGCCTGAATTTGCAGCGCCATCGCCAGTCCGTCGGCCAGAGCCGCGCTCGCCGACGCTTCGGGCCGAAGTCCCCAGTGCCGTTCCGCGCTTTGGGCCAGCAAAACGCCGCCGTAGATCGACGGAAAATGCAGCGAAGGCGAGGCGAAGCGCAGCGGCCAAGCGCTGAGTTTCAGGCTGCTCATCAGCAGGAGCGAAGAGAGAAATTCCGATCCGAAGCCTCGCCAGGTTGTTCCACCGGGATGGGGCGCGAGCTTTTCCAAAGCCGGAATCGTCAGAGTGAAAGCGGCGGCTTCGCCGACGGTGGCCAAGGGCAGGGCCAAGGTCGTCGCTGGCCCGCGCAGTCTGGCCAACAGGGCGAGGCGGGAAATTTGAAAGCATGTGCCGGCGCCGGCCATCGCCAGCATCGGCCAAGGCCGGCGGGTTTCTCGGAGCAAGTGGCCAAACAAGGATTCGACGCGCTGGCCGAAACTTCCACCGCCTTGGAGGGCAGCCCAGCGGCTTTCGGCTTTTCCTTTGAGCCGGGGCGGGAGATCGGACGATTGGGACAAGCCCGAAAGTAGGTAGGCGGCTTTTTCGGGTTGATCCGAAGATTCCAGCCGGGCGGCGATGCGCAAAGCGGCGGCGGCGAGAATTTCAGGATCGGACTCGCCGGAAAGCGAGTCCCATTCGCGGCGCAGGCCGCTGCCGAGTTGGTGCTCGAAATTTCGTCGAGCCTCCGGTTCCGGCCAAAAAGCTAGGCGGCCGTCGGATGAAATTTTCATAGGCCCCTCGATTGGGGTGGAAATTAGCCCCATTTTCGCAGGGAAAACCATACAAAAAATAAAAAAACCCCGAAAAACCCAGCGATCACAACCTTTAGCGGCCTTCGACGATACAAAACCCAGTCTATTTTGAGAGATTTATGTCGATTACCCCGCTCCGGGTAGGGAGCCGCGGGGAACTCGAACGCCCTGACGCGTCGTCTTCCGAGCGGGTCTTTTCCCGGTTAATTCCAATGATGGCTGACTCTTCGGTGCTTCCGGAGCTGCGCGCGCTTTCCCGCGAGCGGGACCCCGAGCTCTTGGGCGAAGGCTTGCTTTCTCTGGGTGGAAGATTGGAGCGGGGAGGGCATGAAGAGAAAGCTGAACTCATTTACGAGGCGACGCTCAGCCTCGACTCGCCCTCCGGCGCAAGTTTTGGATCACGGGCTGAAGATCGTCTGGCCGCGTTGCGCGGCGGCGGATCCTTCGGCGCCCGCTTCGAAGTTCAGGCCCGGCGTTTTTTCGAACAAGCTACCGATCCGGCCATGATCGCGGGGATGGGCGCCGCCGGTCTCATCTCCAATGGAGTCCGGCTCGGCGTTCTCAGTCGTTTGGCTTCGCGGGAGGCCGGCTGGTTGACGCGCGGTTTCGGAGCCCGTTTCGGCGCCGGCGCCGTTTCCTTGGCTTTCGAAGCGCCGGCCTTCACTGCTGCGGTGCATGGCGCCAATGCAGTTTTGGGTCGTCCTCAAGAGCTCAGCTTCAATGGCTTGGGCCGAGAGCTGGCGTCGGGTTATCTCTTGCTTGGCGCGTTGCGCTTGAGCGGCGGCACTCATCGGGCTGTTGCCCAACGTTTCGCCGGCTCCGGAGCACTTACTCCGGCCCAAAGCTTTGGTTTGAATTTGCTGGAGCAGGGCGGCACCTTCGGCGCCATCTTGGCTTCGCATCGGGCCGAGCAAGCCTTGGGCCTACGCCCAGCGGCCGCCGGCGATGCCATGGCTTTCGATGCCTTGGCCACCTTGCTTCAATTCCGAGTTGGTTCGCGGTTGGCCGACCAGGCCTTCGGCTCGCGCTATCAAAACGCGATGCGGGAGATGCAGGTACGCAGCGAGAATATCCTGCCGAGAACGCCCAGCGCTCGAGAGTTTTTTGGCATTGCCGCGGAGAACGGAACCCTGCAACCGGCCTTCGCCGGCCCCAAGCTGCCGAACATTCTCCAAATGTCGAGTCAGCCGCCCAAAGGTC
>JBIOXX010000399.1:0-9931 GCA_044869875.1 bacterium
TGGTCGAAGTACAAGACCGGATTTCCGGCCGAGAAGGACGCGCTCCTGACTCGGGTCATCGGTCAACAGTTCGTCTGGAACATCCAATACGCCGGCGAGGACGGGAAGCTCGGCAAGACCGATCCTAAGCTGATGACCGACAGCAATCCGCTGGGCGTCGATGCCAAGGATCCGGCGGCCTGGGACGACGTCGTCTCGGCCAACCAGTTTCACCTACCGGTCAACCACCCGGTAATCAGCCATATCTCGTCGAAGGACGTCATTCATAGCTTCGGCGTGCCGGTGCTGCGACTCAAGCAGGACGCGGTCCCGGGGATGGAAGTGCCGATCTGGTTCCAGGCCACCAAGACCGGAGCCTTTGACATCGTCTGCTCCCAGCTTTGCGGCGTCGGTCACAGCCTGATGAAGGGCACGATCACCGTCGAATCGGCCGAGGACTTCAAGAAGTGGCTGGCCGAGCAGCCGAAAGATTTTAAACCGAAGGACAAGGTTTAACCATGGAACAGAAACGTCATATCGATCATAACGCCGTCGCCGGCCACGCTGAGGCCGACCATCACGAGCACCACGAGCTGGGCTTCATCCAGAAGTACATCTTCTCGATCGACCATAAGTGGATCGGCATCCAGTACACCGTCACCGCGCTTTGCTTCCTCTTCTTCGGCTTCTGCCTGATGATGTTGATGCGCTGGCAACTGGCTTTTCCCGGTGAGCCCTTGCCCTTGATCGGTAACCTGCTCGGCGAAGGAATGCCCGGCGGCGTGATGCTGCCCGAGTTCTACAACTCGCTCGGTGCGATGCACGGCACGATCATGATCTTCCTGGGCGTCGTGCCGCTGGCCGTCGGCGGCTTCGGCAACTACTTGGTGCCGCTTCAGGTCGGCGCGCCCGACATGGCCTTCCCCAAGCTCAATGCCGCCAGCTACTGGGTTTACTTCGTCGGCGGCGTCATTATGCTGTCGAGCTTCTTCGTGCCCGGCGGCGCGGCCAACTCCGGTTGGACCTCCTATCCGCCGCTCTCGGTCATCGCCACTCAAGGCCAGACCTTCTGGCTGATCGGCATGGTCTTTTTGATCACCTCCTCGCTGCTCGGCTCGATCAACATCCTGGTGACCATCATCCACCTCCGAGCCAAGGGCTTGACCTTCTTCCGTCTGCCTTTCCTGGTGTGGGCCCAGTTCGTGACCTCGTTCCTCCTGCTCCTGGCCTTCCCGCCGCTCGAAGCCGCGGGCGTCCTTCAGTTGATGGACCGGCTCGCCGGAACCAGCTTCTTCCTGCCGACCGGGCTTTCGGTCAGCAACCAGCCCTTGGCGGTGGCCGGCGGCGGCAACCCGATACTCTGGCAGCATCTCTTCTGGTTCTTGGCCCACCCCGAAGTCTACGTCTTGATCCTGCCGGCCATCGGCATCGTCACCGAGGTCATCGTCAACAATACCCGCAAGCCGCTCTACGGCTACAAGACGATCATCTACGCGGCGCTCTTCTTGGGCTTCATGTCCTTCTTGGTTTGGGCCCATCACATGTTCATGACCGGCATGGGCGTGACGATGAGTAACTTCTTCCAGATCACCACCATGATCATCTCGGTGCCCTCGGTCGTCGTCCTCACGGTCTTGATCTTGACGCTCTGGGGCGGCTCGATCCGCTTCACCCTGCCGATGCACTTCGCGCTGGCTTTCTTGCCGATGTTCGCGATCGGCGGTCTGACCGGACTGCCGCTCGGCCTCACCGCTTCCGACATCTATTTGCATGACACTTATTACGTCATCGGCCACTTCCACTACGTGGTGGCGCCGGGAACGCTCTTCGCGCTCTTCGCCGGCATCTACTACTGGTATCCCAAAGCCACCGGCAGGATGATGAGCCGCTTCTGGGGCAAGACCCACTTCTGGATTTCCTTTTTGGCGATCAACGGGATCTTCTTTCCGATGCTGATCCAGGGCATCGCCGGCTTGAACCGCCGGCTCTACGATCCGACTTTCTACGCCAACGGCCTGGCGATTCAGAACTTGAACGTGCTGATCTCGGTCTCGGCCTGGTGCTTGGGCGCCGCTCAGCTGATCTTCATCCTGAATTTCTTCCTGAGCATGAAGTGGGGCAAGCCGTCCGGCGACAATCCTTGGCAATCGACGACCCTGGAGTGGGCGACGCCGACGCCGCCGCCCCACGGCAACTTCCTCCAAGAGCCGGTGGTTTACCGCGGGCCTTACGAGTACAGCGTTCCCGGAGAGAGCGAGGATTTCTCTCCCCAACATATTCCGGCCAAGGCTTAAGAATTTAGCGAGGAGAATGAAATGTCTGAAGGACTGATTCACTACATCGATACGCCCCATCCGGTGACGGGGATGACCAATTCCAAGCTGGCGATCTGGCTCTTCCTCGCCACCGAGGTCATGCTCTTCGGCGGGCTCTTCTCGGCCTACATCCTGCTCCGGACCGGAGCCAGCCACTGGCCCCACGGGCCGGAGCTGCTGAACGTCCCGCTGGCTACGGTCAACACCATGGTCCTGATCACCTCCAGCGTGACCATGGTCATGGCCTGGGCCTCGCTGGTGATGAACAAGGTCAATCGCTTCCGGGGATACATGGGAGTGACCATCCTCTTGGCCTGCGTCTTCTTGGTCATCAAGTACTTCGAGTACAGCACCAAGTTCCACCACGGCCACTTTCCGTCGACCGACAATTTCTACGGGATCTACTTCACCTTGACCGGTCTGCACGGCCTCCACATCATCGGCGGCATCTTGGTCAACTTGTATTTCTTGCTAACCGTCGGCAAAGGCTTTCGCGAAGATCGCCAGATGTTCACCGGTCGGGTCGAGGCTGCGGGCCTTTACTGGCACTTCGTCGACTTGGTTTGGATCTTCCTCTTTCCGGCCCTTTATCTTTTATAGGAGATTTCCATGGATCACGCCCATACCGAGGAAATGCTCAAGCACATCAAGATTTACATCGGGGTCTTCCTGGCCTTGGCTGTTCTGACTCTGGTGACCGTTTGGGCTTCCCATCTCCAAGTCAGCGGGACGATGCACATCATCATCGCGATGGCCATTGCCACGCTGAAGGCCGGCTTGGTCGCCGCCTTTTTCATGCATCTCATCTCCGAGAACAAGGTGCTCTATGGCATCCTGATCTTCACGGTGGTATTCTTCATGGTGTTGCTTTTTATCACGCATTTCACCGATATCAATATGCTGCGGGTCGTCGGCCTCGGGCATGAATCCGTCGGGGTTGTGCATGGATCGGGACATTGAATGTCGCTGCGCGGTTTCCATCTTTTTTTCATCGTCGTCTCCGGCCTGCTGTCGATTTTCATGCTGGTCTGGGGGATTTACGACTTTAAGATCACCGGCGATAGGATGGGGATCGGGATGGCCTTGCTCGGTGCCGCCAGCGCGGTGGGGCTGACCGTTTACTTCCGCTGGTTCCTGAAGAAATACCCCAAGCTCACTCCGATGCTGGTTTCGCTGCTTGCGGCCGGCTTGGTGCTGAGCCAGGGCCCTTGGGCCGAAGCCTGCGGGGTTTGCTACAAGGATCCGAACAATCCCATGACCAAGGGCGCCATCATGGGCGTGATCGTCTTGGGCCTCATCATCTCCAGCCTCCTGGCCGGCATCGCCTACATCGGCTATTCCTGGAACAAGCGTGCCAAGCTGTTGCACCGGGCTCTCTAATCAATCCAAAGACTCTTCGATTTCCAAAAGCTGCTCCATGAAGGAGGCTTGAGCCGTTTGAATGATCTCGGGAATGGAGCGGGGATTGAGCACGTTCAAGCCCTTGACCGGCAGCTTCAGCTCCCAGAGCGTGACGTCCTTGTCGCGGTAGAGATGGCCCTTCTGCTCATCGATCCGGGCCTGACGGATCAAGTCGGCGTAGTTGGCCGAAAGCTTGAACAGGCGAAAGGCCGGCAGCTTTTGGACCCACCAGTGATTGAAGAGCGCGAGGCCGCTGACCACCGGAAATAGATTCACCGCGATGACCAGGAGCTTTTTGCTTGTTTCCCGATAGTGGAGGCGGTCGCGGATCCACTTGCGGTAGGGCGAGATCAGCGGGACCTCCTCGGTGGTACCGCCGTCGACGTAGATGTGCTCGCTCTTACCCCGCAGGATCTTCTTGGGAACGTAGAGAATGGGAATCGAGGAAGAAGCGATGACCGCGTCCAAGGCATCGACCTGGTAGGTCGGGGTGGTGTAAACGTTCTTCGGCACTTTCTCCGGAGTCAGGATCTCGTTGCGCTTTTCCCGCAAATTGTAGGCGATGCTGTAGAAGGGGATGCGCCGCTTCGGCCGCTTGGTCATGTGACGGGTGATCATGAAGCGCAGCGCCTTCTGGCAGTCGAGGAAGCCCTTGAGGAGATGGTCGCCGGCCGGGAAGAAGGCGTCGGAGAAGAGATTGACCAGGACCTCGTATTTGCTGGGGCTGAAGCGCAGCGAATAGCGATTGTTATAGAGGTTGTAGCCCTCCATCTCGATGGTCGTGGGGTCGACGCCCAACGAATACATGAGGCCGGCGACGGCGCCGCCGCTTGAGCCCCAGATCTCCTTGACGTAAGAGTTCAGCTTCAGCAGGTCGATGAATTTCATCAGGGCGGCGTGGGCGAAGAGCCGGACCCCGCCTGAGCCGAAGCTCAAGATCACCTTGGTATGAGGATCGCGGATCCGGGCGATGAGCTTGGGGAACTTGTCCTCGAGCCGGACCACGTCCTTGGTGTCCTTGGCCAAGCTCCAGTGATAGGCCCGCTGGCCGCCGGGCCGGTCGAGGCGGAAGCTGCCTTCGGGCTTAATGGCCGAACGCGACCAGTAAAGAATCTTGGTCCGGCGCCGGCCTTTTTGCTTGGCCATCGCGTAGGTTTTCACCTCGGTGATGGCGTCGGCCTGGGGAATGTCGAAGAGGGTTGACTGGAAGGGGTAGACGATGTCGACCGGCAGCCCAGCCTCCGGATAGGTTTTCAGCACCCGGTGGGAGAGCTTGAGCTCGCCGAGCTTGCGGTAGCTCAGGGGCGAGACCCAATACTGATGGGCTTTGCCATTCTCGTGCAGGAGCATTTCCTTGCACTTTTCTTGCAAAAGCCCAGTCGCTTCAGGACTTAAGTCCAGATGAATCAGTCGAACCGGTTCCATGGAAGTGCCCGATTGTAGCGGATCTGCGGGCAGGCGATAAATAATCTTTTCAGTATTTATCCGAAATCATTAAAATTATTCTCCGTGCCTTGACCCGGTGAGTCATGGATCCCATTCTCCCTGGAAAGGACCCTGCATGCGTCTCGATAAATTTACGATCAAAGCCCAAGAAGCGGTGCTCGAAGCCCAGCATAAGGCCGCCGAGCATGGTAATCAGCAGGTTGAGCCCGAACATCTTCTCCTGGCCTTGGTGGAGCAGGATGAGGGTCTGGTCGGCCCCATTCTCCAGCGCCACGGGATCAACCTCGGGAGTTTCAAGGAGGAGCTGCTCCGGGACATCGAGCGCCTGCCCAAGGTCAGCGGCGGCACCGGCGAGTACCTCTCGACCAACCTTAAAAAGGTTTTGGAAAAGGCTCACCAAGAAGCCACCAAGCTCAAAGACGAATACGTCAGCACCGAGCATTTGCTCTTGGCCATGCTCGACGGCTCGGGCGGCGCTGCCGGCCGACTGCTCCAATCGCATGGCCTGAGCCGCGATTCACTGCTCAAAGCCCTGATGGAAATTCGCGGTTCCCACCGGGTCACCGACCAAAATCCCGAATCCAAGTACCAGGCCTTGAAGCGCTTCACCCGCGACCTCACCGACCTGGCCCGGCGCGGCAAGCTCGATCCGGTGATCGGCCGCGACGACGAGATCCGCCGGGTGATGCAGGTCCTCTCGCGGCGAACCAAAAACAACCCAGTCTTGATCGGCGAGCCCGGCGTTGGCAAGACCGCCATCGTTGAGGGCTTGGCCCAACGCATCGTCAACGGCGACGTGCCGGAAAGCCTTCGCGACAAGACCTTGGTCGCCCTTGACTTGGGTGGCCTGCTCGCCGGCACCAAGTACCGCGGCGAATTCGAGGATCGGCTCAAGGCCCTGATCAAGGAAGTCATCGAATCGGAGGGCGAGATCATCCTCTTCATCGACGAGCTCCACACTTTGGTCGGAGCCGGCGCCGCCGAGGGCGCGATGGACGCCTCCAACATGCTCAAGCCGGCCCTGGCCCGCGGTGAATTGCGCTGCGTCGGCGCGACGACTTTGGATGAATACCGCAAGCATATCGAAAAAGACCCGGCGCTGGAGCGCCGCTTCCAGCCGGTCTTTGCCGGCGAGCCCAGCGTCGAGGACACCATCGCCATCCTCCGCGGCTTGAAAGAGCGCTACGAAGTTCACCACGGCGTGCGAATTCAAGACAGCGCCTTGGTCGCCGCCGCGACGCTCTCTCACCGCTACATCACCGACCGCTTCCTGCCCGACAAGGCCATCGACTTGATCGACGAGGCCGCCAGCCGTCTCCGAATGGAGATCGACAGCATGCCGACCGAGATCGACGAGATCGAGCGCCGGATCATGCAGCTCCAGATCGAGGAACAGGCCCTGAAAAAAGAAAAGGATCCGGCCTCCAAAGAGCGTTTGCAAAAGCTTCAGGAAGAATTGGCCGAGCTTCGCGAAAAAAGTCAGACCCTTAAGGTCCACTGGAGAAACGAAAAGGAGGCCATCGACAAGATTCGCCAGACCAAGGAGAAGATCGAGCAGGTCCGGATCGAGACCGAGAAGGCCGAGCGGGCCGGCGACCTCAACCGGGCCGCCGAATTGAAGTACGGCCAATTGCCGGGCTTGGAGAAGGAGCTGGCCGCCCTCAATCAGAAATTGGCCGAGCTCCAGAAAGACCGCAAGATGTTGAAGGAGGAGGTCGACGCCGAGGACGTCGCCGAGGTGGTGGGGAAGTGGACCGGCATTCCGGTTTCCAAGATGTTGGAAGGCGAGATCGACAAGCTGCTCCGGATGGAAGACCGGCTCCGCGAGCGGGTGGTCGGCCAGGACGAGGCCCTATCCAAGGTCGCCAATGCGGTGCGCCGGGCCCGGGCCGGCTTGCAAGATCCCAATCGGCCGATCGGCTCCTTCTTTTTCCTCGGGCCGACCGGCGTCGGCAAGACCGAGACCGCCCGGGCCCTGGCCGAGTTCCTCTTCGACGACGAGCACGCGATGATTCGCATCGACATGAGCGAGTACATGGAGAAGCACTCGGTCTCGCGGCTGATCGGCGCTCCGCCGGGCTACGTCGGCTACGAGGAGGGCGGCCAGCTCACCGAAGCGGTGCGGCGGCGGCCTTATTCGGTCCTGCTCTTCGACGAGGTCGAGAAGGCCCATCCCGACGTCTTCAACGTGCTGCTCCAGATCCTCGACGACGGCCGGGCCACCGACGGCCAGGGCCGGACCGTCGATTTCAAAAACACCGTCCTCATCATGACCAGCAATATCGGCTCCCAGTACATCACCGAGCTGAAGGGTCAGAGCGAGGAAGAGATGGAGCGGCGGGTGATGGACGCCCTGCGCGGGCATTTCCGGCCGGAGTTCCTCAACCGGATCGACGAGATCGTCATCTTCCATTCGCTGAAAGAGCAGCAGATCGAGCGGATCGTCAACATCCAGCTCAAACGCCTCGACAAGCTCTTGGCCGACCGCAAGATCAAGCTCGAGCTCAGCGAGCCGGCGCGGAAGTTCATCGCCGAGCACGGCTACGATCCGGTCTACGGCGCCCGGCCGCTCAAGCGGGCGATCCAGAAGTATCTCCAAGACCCGCTGGCGATGAAGCTGCTTTCCGGCGAATTCGGCGACGGCGACAAGGTTGTGGCCGACGTCAGTCAGACTCAAGTCGGTAAAGGGGCTGGTGAGCTGGAATTTCGCAAGGCCAAATCCTGAGTTGACGACACCGGTCATTCCTGGGTTATGCCTACGGCATCTCGAAATTAGTTCTATGAAAAGCTTGTTGCATGATTTCCAAACTACCTCCCTGGGTTGAAGTTGGCGGCTTCGTCCTTGCCCTGATCGCCGGAGCCGTCAATTCCATCGGCCTGCTAGGCTTTGAGCATCAGGCGGTTTCCCATCTCTCCGGCATCTGGACCTTGCTTGGCCTTCAAATCGGAAAGCTCAACTGGGAATCGATTTCCCATCTCGGACTCATCGTCATCAGCTTCGTGCTCGGCGCGGCTTTGAGCGGTTTGATCGTTCGCGATGCCACCTTGCGACTGGGGCGACGCTATGGGGTGGCTTTGTTGGTGGAGGCGGTGCTGTTGTTCTGGGCGATGATCGCCCTGAACCTCGGTTCGAAATCGGGCCACCTCTTGGCGTCGGCGGCTTGCGGTCTCCAGAATGCCTTGGCCAGCACCTTCAGCGGGGCGGTCATTCGGACGACCCACGTCACCGGGCTGTTCACCGACCTGGGGATCCTGATTGGGAATTATTTGCGCGGCTTGCGAGTCGATAGCCGTCGCGTCAAATTGTACCTGTTGTTGGTCGGCGGTTTCATCGCCGGCGCGATGGCCGGCGGATTTGCCTACGAGCGATTGGCATTTACGGCGTTGGCCTTCCCGGCGACCACGGCCCTGGCTCTTTCCTTGGCCTATTGGCTGTATTGGTGGATTTCGGCGCGGCCCCGGAAAGAAGCGGCCTAGGCGCCCACGATTTCCTCGGCTCTCTTGAGGGCCTCGTCGATGGTGCCCAAGACGTTCTCTTCCCCCATTTCCTCTAAAAAGCCGGACTTTTCGATGGCGAACATCGGTTGAACGTGGATTCCCGAGAAAAGAAGCTGAGTGTTATTGCGCCGACATTGATTTCGAAGATCCTTCAGAGCCCGAATGCCGGTGGCGTCCAGGGCGAGCACGTGCCGCAATCTTAGGATGAGGACCTTGGGCGGCATACTGCCGATGTCCAAAGTGTCGTGGAGCAATTCGGCCGCTCCGAAGAAAAAGGCCCCTTCCATTTCGTAAACCGCGACATCTTGGGGGATTTTGCGGGAGATGGCTTCCCCTTCCTCCTCTTCTTTTTTTTCCTCGGCCAAGCCTTCCTCCAAATCCCGTTTGATTTCTCTCACGGTGGTCACATCCGTCATCCTCTTCATGAAGAGGACCACCGCCATCAGCATGCCGACTTCCACGGCGACGGTGAGATCCACCAAAACGGTCAGGAGAAAGGTCACTACCATGACAGCGACGTCCATCCGCGGGGCCCGCAGCAGGGCCTTGAAGGCGTGCCATTCGCTCATGTGATAGGAAACCACCATCAAGATGGCGGCCAGCACGCAGAGGGGAATGAGGTTGGCCCAGCGACCGAAGACCAACACGATTAAAAAAAGAACCGTGGCATGAATCATGCCGGCGATCGGCGTCCTTCCGCCGTTTTTGACGTTGGTCGCCGTGCGGGCGATGGCTCCGGTGGCTGGAATCCCGCCGAAAATAGGGGTGATCAAGTTGGCAATCCCTTGGGCCACCAACTCGGTGTTCGATCGATGTCGACTTTCGATCATCCCGTCCGCAACCGTTGCCGAGAGGAGGGATTCGATGGATCCGAGCAGGGCCACGGTGAAAGCCGGCCCGACCAAAGCTTTCAATTCCGACAAGGTAAAATCGGGCCAAGTCGGCCGAGGTAGTCCGCTGGGAATCGAGCCGAAGCGCGAGCCGATCGTATCGACCGGAATGTGAAAAACATGAACTAAAGCCGTCACCGACAAGAGGGCCACGATCGAGCCCGCGATTTTTCGAGTCAGTTTACCGTCGAGGCGGGGCCAAACGAGGATGATGAGGAGGGATAGGAGCGAAAGCCCCAGGGTCTTCCAGTCCAAGGTATGAAAGGTATTGAAATAGATCCTCCATTTATCGAGGAAGTCCGCGGGAAGCGCGCCGGTTTTAAGCCCGAGAAAATCTTTAATTTGCGATGAAAAGATGACCACCGCGATTCCAGCGGTGAAACCGACGGTTAAGGGATAGGG
>JBIOXX010000400.1:0-2455 GCA_044869875.1 bacterium
ACCCGCCAGACTTGATCCATTTATTTTTTTCGCCCTTGGAGTATTTGCTCAAGCGGAACGGTCTCTTCGTCCCGTCTGGACCGATAGGCTTCAAGATCAATCTCATCCTCGATCTGCTCGATCAAGGCTTGCTCGACTAAATAACGCAGCTTGATTCCTCGGCGCTTGCAAAACTCCGTGACGGCATCTTTGACCCGGGCATCAATCACTGTGGAAAGAGTAGCTGTCTCACTCATGCTTATGAGTTAGACAGGAAATTAAATTTAAAAACAAGGTTAATCTTGTTTTTTAGTTTATTTCCAAATACAGGAAATAATTTATTAAATTCATATACTTACGCATGCATCGCAGAACACTTGCTTTTTTCCAGGAGCCCGATTAGGCACCCTAGCCCTATGAAAATTCAGAAAGTTTTCGCTTCGCTGCTCTGCCTGACACTCGTTCTTTCAGCCGGTGCCTGCGGCATCAAGAAGGTCGCCACCAAGGCCAGCGCCCAAATCTTCTACGACGCCACTCCGTCCATCGACCGCGAGGACGACGTCGAGTTGGCCGAGCAATCGAGCTTAGGTTTCCTCAAGATGCTCGAGGGTTTCTATTTCCAAAACCCCAAGGACCGCGACGTCCTCTTTCTCCTGACCAAGTCCTATGCCGGCTACGCCTTCGGCTTCACCGAGAACGATTTGCTCGCCGCCAAGGGCAGCGATGCCGCGGCCTACGCCAAGGCCGAGGCCCGGGCCAAGCGCTTCTACACCCGAGCCAAGGACTACGGCCAACAGCTGCTTTCCAGGAACGGCACTTACGCCAAAGCCAAGGAAGGCACGCTCGACGAGTTCCAAAAATCCCTGAAGAGCTTCACCAAGGCCGACCTCGAGGACCTCTTCTGGGCCGGCTTCGCCTGGGGCAACTACCTCAATTTCAGTAAGGATTCGACCGACGCTATCGCCGAGCTGCCGCGGGTCGAGGCCCTGTTCAACCGCATCCTCGAGCTCGATGAAACCTACTATTATGGTGGACCCCATCTCTTCTTCGGCGCGTTCTACGGCAGCCGCCCCAAGTTATTGGGCGGGGACCCGGAAAAATCCAAGATGAACTTCGAACAAGCGATTCAGATCAGCGGCGGAAAATACCTGATGGGACCGGTCAGCGAGGCCCAGTACTACGCGGTCCAAGTCCAAGACGACGGCCTCTATACCAAGCTCTTGAACGAAGTGCTGGCGGCCGACGCCGCGGCCTTGCCCGAACAAAGGCTCTCCAACGAGCTGGCCAAGCGCCGAGCCCAGATCCTGTTGGACAAGAAATCGCTGTTTTTCAGCCAGGCCGAGCCTGGCAAGACCCCGAAGAAGAAAAAATAAGCGGGACGAATCCCGCACGAGGAGGAAAGCAAGCATGCGTTCGAAATTACGTTCCCTTAGCCTCGCCATCCTAGGACTCGCGCTCAGCGCCGGTTCCGCTCAGGCCGTTCCCGAGCATGAGATCAAGCTCTCGGTCCTAGCCCCCGAAGGCTCGACCTGGGTCAAGGAAATGGAGGCGATGAGCCAGGATCTGCAAACCCAGAGCGGCGGCCGCTTGGCGCTCAAGATCTACGCCGGCGGCGTCAGCGGCGACGAGCGCGACGTGCTCCGCAAGATGCGGATCGGCCAAGTCCATGCCGCGGCCTTCACCGGCGTCGGCCTGGGTCAAATCGTTCCCTCGGTCCGGATCCTCGAGCTGCCGATGCTCTTCCGCAGCTATCAAGAGGTCGACTACGTCAAGGGCAAGCTCCAACCCGAATTCGAAAAGCAATTCGACGCCAGCGGCTTCATCCTCCTGGGTTGGGCCGAGGCCGGCTTCGTCAACATCTTCTCCAACAAGCCGATCGCCAACAAAGACGACATGAAGGGCGTCAAGATGTGGGCCTGGGAAGGCGACCCCTTGGTCAAGGCGATGTACGAGAGCCTGGGCATCGTGCCGATTCCCTTGGCCCTGCCCGACGTCCTGACCTCGCTTCAGACTAATTTAATCGACGGCGTCTACGGCCCGCCCCTGGGCATCATCGCCCTCCAGTGGTTCACCAAGGTCAAGTACATGACCGACGTCAACCTGGCCAACTCCACCGGCGGCCTGCTCATCACCAAGGCCCAGTTCAACAAGCTGCCGCCCGACCTTCAGGCCATGCTCAAGGCCACCGCCCAGAAGTACGGGGCCTCGCTGGTCACCAAGATCCGGGCCGAGAACGCTTCGGCCCTCGGCACCTTGAAGAAGAACGGCATCCAAGTCGTCGCCGTCGACCCCAAGGCCAAGGAAGAGATCACCCAGCTATCCGAAGCGGTCTATCCCAAGCTGGCCGGCAGCCTCTATCCGGCGGCCCTGCTCGAACGGGTGAAGGGGTATATTGCCGAGGTTCGGAAGTAGTTCTCTTACCCCCCTCCTTTGTAAGGAGGGGGCAGGGGGAGGTAGAGATTTGGCGACATGCAAA
>JBIOXX010000401.1:0-2732 GCA_044869875.1 bacterium
TTCTCGACTTCGACCACCGTCATCGGAACCTTCTCTTTGAGGATTTCTTCGACGGCTCGAAGCAGTTCCCTACCAATGCCGACATGAGTGACGATGACAAGACCTAGCATAGCGACTATCCTTTAGCGGCGTCCCGGTGCTCCACGCGAACCTCCCAGCGGCGGTCTTTCAGACCCTTTTTGACCGCTTCCACGATGGCTACCGAACGGTGGCAGCCCCCGGTACAACCGAAGGCCACCGTCAACCGCGATTTTCCTTCCTTCTGGTAGAGCGGAAGGAGCATTTTCAAGAGCTTCAGGGTCTGTTTGAGGAAGCCCTGGGCACTCTTTTGTCCAAGCACAAATCTTTGAACGGCCCGCGAACGACCGTCAAGCCTCTTCAGGCGAGGTACGAAATAGGGGTTTTCGAAGCAACGGACGTCGAGGACGATATCGGCCTCCGCAGGCAGCCCATGCTTAAACCCAAAGGAGACCAAACGCACGATCAATCGCGGCTTCCGTTTCTTACCGTAAAGCTCGGTATGGATCGCCTGCTTCAATAGATGGATATTCATGGCGCTGGTGTCAAAGACCAGGTCGGCTTTTTCCTTGAGCGGGGCCAATTGGCGGGCCTCTTCGGCGATGGCTCGGGCCAGACCGCCGGCCTTGGCCATGGGGTGGGGCCGGCGGCTTTCGGAGTAGCGCCGGACCAGGATTTCGGGCCGGGCTTCGAAAAAGAAGATCCGGGGCCGGACATTGGCCTCGCGCAGGGTCCGCAGCACCTGCTCATAGTGGGTCGAAAAGCCCTTTTCCCGGGCATCCATGCCCAGGACTACCTTGGGGAAGTGGCGTTTCGACTTCTTTAGCAGCTTGGTGAGTGAGGAGAGGAGGGCGGTGGGCAGGTTGTCGATGGGGAAATAGCCCTCGTCCTCCAGGACCTTGAGGGCCGTGGTCTTGCCCGCTCCGGAAAGGCCGGTGACCAGGATCCAGCGATAGTCCTTACCCGACCGGCGTTTCACTCGAGCGAATTCCAGAGAGTCTTGTTGAGCCTGTCGCGGGACTGGATGTCTCGGGCCAGCTTCTCATCGAACTCTTGGGCGCTGAAATGGCCGCGCTGCTTGAGGAGGTGGTTGCGGGCGGCGACCTCGATGATCGTCGTCACGTTACGGCCGGGCCGGACCGGAATCTTGAGATAGGGTACCTTGACGTCGAGGATCGGGTAATGTTGCTCCTCCATCCCGAGCCGGTCGTATTCTTCCTTGGGATCCCATTCCACCAGCTCGACCACGATCTCGATGACTTTGCGGTCGCGGATGGCGGCGACGCCGAAAAGATCCTCGATATTGATAATCCCGAGGCCCCGAATTTCCATGTGGTACTTGATGATCTCGCTCGACATGCCGGAGAGAGTGGCCGGCGGCTTCTTCTTGATCTCGACGATGTCGTCGGCGACCAGGCGGTGACCGCGCAGGATGAGGTCGAGGGCAGCCTCGCTCTTGCCGATGCCGCTCTTGCCGACGATTAGGATGCCCACCCCAAAAACGTCCATCAGCACCCCATGAATATTGGTCGAGGCGGTTAGCTTGTCCTCGAGGAACTTAGTGACCCGGTTGATGAAGGTGCTGGTGAGAAGATTGGTCGTGAAAAGGGGGATCGAGTTTTTTTCGGCCTCTTCGAGCAGGATCGGAGGAACCGGGTTGCCCCGGGTGATGACCATGGCCGAGAGGTCGATCTTGCAGATCTTCTCGACGACGTTTCGATGTTTCTTGCCGGGCAGATCGTTCAAATAGGTGATCTCGGATTTGCCCAGGATTTGGAGGCGGCCGGAGTGAAGGTTGGAGGTGTCGCCGGTGAGGGCTAGGCCCGGCTTTTGGATGCGCGGAATGGTGATCTTTTTAAGCAGGCCTTTTTTGCCTGCGACCAGCTCGAGATTGAGGTGGTATTCATTGTCCCGGAGGAACTCGGCCACCTGGATGGAGATCATGGGGGAAAATTAGCACGCCGCCTCTGTGGCTGGCAAGGAACGGGTCCTGTCAAAAGGGGCTAAACCTTCTCGTCTTCTTCGGCGATGGCGTTGTAGATCGCCTGGGCGTCGCTGACGTCGAGGAGCTTTTGGCGGAAGTGGGAGTCCTTGAGAAGGCGAGAGAGCTTGGCCAGGGCCTTCAGGTGCAGGCCGGCGGTGTTTTCGGGGGCTACCAGGACGAAGAAGAGGTGGGCCGGTTCGCCGTCCTGGGAGTCGAAATCGATGCCCGGCCGGGATCGGCCGAAGGCTGCCACGATGCGGTCGAGGTTGGGCAGCTTGCCGTGAGGAATGGCCACACCGCTGCCGATGCCGGTCGAGCCGAGCTTTTCCCGTTCGGCCAAGACTTCGGTCAAGGTATCGACTGGAATTGCAGCCTCGGAATGAGTCACTGCCTCGGCCAACTCGCGGATCACGCCGTCTTTATCTTTCGATTTCAATTCCGGCAGGATCGATTCGACGCGGAGTATATTGGTGATTTTCATATGCTAGGCCCAACGAATGCGGCACCAAATCCCCTTGGGCTGCGCTCCTATGCCAGTAACTTTTAAATTACAATGAAATTATGCGGGCTTGAAGCAAAAACGTGAGGCAATTTGCTATAAAAAAAGGCGGAACCTGGATCGGTTCCGCCTAAAAAAACATCGCTTCTGATTCAGTGGAGCTCGGTGGACTGGAGCTCGTTTGCTCCCATCGTCGCCTCGAGGACCTCATAGGCTTTGCCTTCGGTCTTG
>JBIOXX010000402.1:0-6333 GCA_044869875.1 bacterium
AGGCGCCGCTTAAATCTGAAAGTGAGTTCTAAAGAAATCCAGAAAATGAAGGCGAAGGGTCGAGATTGAGATCTTTTGTTTTGGATAATTCAGTAACCGTGTCCTGGTGCGTTCAATCCCAATCCAACGCCTATTCCAATGCCGTCTTGGATAGTTTGCAAGAAAATCAGGCCTATGTTCCAGAAATATGGCGCTATGAAATTACCAATGTCTTGTTGATGGCCGAAAGGCGCCATCTAATCGCTCGAACGGCATCGGTAGAATTTCTTAAGTTTTTAAATAATTCCTCGATTAAAATGGTTGCCCCCGATGAGAAGCACTGGACCGACTTATTGCTCTGGATAGGGGCTACCCACAAACTTTCAGCTTACGACACCGCTTACCTTCATTTAGCCATGGATCGCGGTTGGCCGTTGGCGACGAGAGACAAGAAACTTATGACAGCCGCGAAGTCCGCCGGCGTTGGCTTATACGAGCCATAAAGAAACCAAGCTCAAAATCTCGCGCAGTACTTGTTCGTTAAATCGACCACGAAGGCTGTTTCTTGATCGGAGTAGATCTTGTTCTGCTCGCCGATGGCGGTCAGGGCCGCGGCGCAGTGTTTTTTGCCGTCGGCCCGCTGGCTGGCGCTGGGGTCGGCCTTTACTCGCCATCCGCTGTAAGGCCGGTCGCCGGCCAGGGAGGTTTTCTCCAAGAGATCGGCGAAGGCCATCAAGAGCCGGGCCTTGGCGACGTTCTGCTGGCCCTCGCGGCGCAAGGCGCCGGCGCTGGCGTTGAAGTTGTCGATCTTGGCCTCGCCGCTGATCGGATCGGTGTACTCGACCTTGACCGCGAAGCTTTGCTCGGCTTTGGCTTCGCCGAGCAAGTCGAGGAGGAAGAGCTGCGAAGTGTTGGCGAAGTAGCTGATCGGCTGGACCTTGGCTTTCTCGGTCGAAACTTCCTCGCCATAGAAGACATCGAGCCGGACATTCTCCGGAAAGCTCGCCTGGAAGTGAACGTCGCGAGCGACGGTGTCGAGCAGGCTAATGAAGTCGCTGCCGAAAACTCGGGGCAGGGCTTCGCGGAGGCCGATGAAGAGGTAAGCGCCCTTGCCCTTGTCGGTCAGGGTGTCGAGCAGCTCGTCGTTGAAATCGAGGCCGACGCCGATGCCGCTCAGGGCGATTTTCTTGGTGTCGTAGTATTTGCCGATCGAGGCCATCAGCTCCGGCGAGAGCTCGCCGGTGTTGGCGATGGCGTCGGTGACCAAGAGGACCCGGTTGATCTTCTCGGGTTCGTAGAATCGCTCGGCCAGTTTGTAGCCTTCGACCAAACCGTCATGGAGGGCGGTCGAGCCACGGGGCGCCAGCTCGTCGACGGTCCGGTCGTAGCCGGCCCAAGCGTCGCGGCCGACGACGAAGCCTTCGACCGCATTGCAGGTCTCGTGGTCGAATTCGACGACGTTGATCACGTCGCCGTTCTTGAGCTGGGCCTTCATCAGGGCCAAGCCTTCCTTCAGATATTCCATCTTGCCCTGAGCCGCCATCGAGCCGCTCTTGTCGACGATCATCGTGATCACCGCCGGCCGGCGCTGGTCCTTGGTCAAAGTCCGGCCTTGAACCGCCAGCGCCAGGGTTTCGCCCTTTTCACGCGGCGCCAGCTGGGCCTTCACGCTGAAGGTTTGGCCCGGCACCACCGGATAAGTTTGAAAGTGGAAGTAATTGAGGAATTCATGGGGCCGGACTTCATCGCGGTAAATCGGAAGGAAATTGTTGATCGCGTAGAGCAGGCGTTGGGCGCTGGCCAAACTCATCGAATCGTCGTTGGAGAGATAGACTTGGGAGGCCCGGCCGCTTTCCTTGTCGACCTTCTTGCCGGCCTGGTGGACGTCGAGCCCATCCTTGGCCGGAGCTGCCTCGCGAAGGAGATTGCTGCTTCCCTTGGCTTCGGCCTCGGCCTTGGCCGGGGCCGGCGGAGCGCTCTTGGCTCGGGCCATATCGGCGGCACCGCTGGAGCCTCCGGCCCCGACGCTAGTCGGGGCACTGGCCATCGGCATTGGCGCCGGCTGATAACGACGCGACTCTTCCTGCGGCTGATAGCCGCAGCTTCGAATCACCGCCGGCGGGACCGCCGAAGCCGGGCTAGACAGCGCCAAGGCCGAAAAAACCAGGCAGGGAAGAATCAAGAAGGAAGGGAAAGGGAGTCGAAACATAAGTTCTCCTAAACCTAAAGTTAGGGGCGGTGACGAAGCGAATTGGGAAAGAGGTTTTAAATTTCCAGTTTAAAGGTGAGAATTCTCTTAACCCCCCCTTGGGGGGAGGGGGCAGGAGAGGTAAAACGATGTTTTCGAATTCTCGAAGAAATTCATAATAATTTCAATAAGATAATTCCAGGTGACAAAATTCCCTTACTGGATTGGACCTTGAAAAAAATTTCTTTTCCGGAGCAATGTCGCGCTAGGCAACAGCCGATAAAAGATCGGCTAGACGGGTTATTTGGCGCCCCTTGCTCCAGGGGCGAAAAGGGGCTCGGTGGGTAACACCATCCAAAAAACCGACTCGGCATTTCTCTCCTTTTTGGAGCGTCTCCGCGATTCGGGCGTCAAAGACAAGGACATCGACGGCACCGTCGCCGATGACGCGGTCGGCGGTCCGACCGTCGGCAAGTGCAAGGTCGGCGGCCCCGGCGATGGCCGCGTCCAGCGGGCCGAAGTCTTTGCCCTGGCCCTCAACAACCTCACCAAGCACGGCGATAGCATCCGCCGTTTCTTTCACCAAATTGGCTTCACCGAGATCGACCAGCTCCAGAACGATGGCCAGTTCGGCACCGCTTACCGTCAAAAAGTCCAAAGCGAATTGTTGGGCAGCGCGCCGCGTCGCTCGCTCAAGGCCTGGCCCAATCCCGACAAGCTCAAGCCCGAGGATCCGCGCTACGCCAAGGAGCTGACCGCCTGGGCGCTGAGCAATACCCGCTTGGGGCTCTTACCTTTCCAGGAGCAGCTCGAGGTCTTTAAAAAATTCGGCATCGAAGAGAGCGCGGTCAAAGCGCCCTTGGCCAAGCATTGGCAGGATCTGACCCTACCCAAGATTCTGGCTCAGGCTTCGGTGTTGAAGGGCGAAGATTTGATCCAAGAAGCCCAGGATCGGCGGCGAGTCGGCGGCCTCCGCGAAGCCCAGGAGCTCGAGGGCATGGCCCACCGGCTCTTCCGAACCGCGGTGGAGTTGGATGGCAAGAACGCCCAAGCCCGCCTGCGCCTGGCCGAATCCTTGGAGCGCAAGGAGAAATTCGCCGAGGCCGGATTGCATTACGCCCAGGCCATCGTCGACGGAGTCTCGCCGGCCGAGGTCGACAAGATTTTGGAGCGGCTCTCCTTCGAGTCGGGCCGGGAGATGCTCGGCAAGCATCGCGACGCCTTCAGCTTCGTCGGAGCCCATCTGGTCGAAGCCGGACGCTACGTCGAAGCCGCCGCCCTCTACCATCGGGCCGCCGAGGCCGCCACCGCCGCCGGGCAGGACAAGAAGTCGCTGCGCTACACCGAGCTCGAGATGCTGGCCCAGGAGAAAACGGCGCCCTTCACCCAGGATTTCACCGCCGAATCCAATCCGGTGGCCAATGCGGTTTATCGCAGTTTGCGCGAGGCCGGCATTCCCTCGGGCTTGCTCGACGGCGCCTCGGGCAAGGAGGGCGACGTCCCCGACCGCAAGATCAGCGCCGCCGAAGTTTTCGGTTATCTCGATTCCCATTGGAGCGAGAAGCGAGTCCAGAAAGCCATGGCCAAGATGGGCTTCGAGCTGCCTTGGCTCAACTCCAAGGGTAAGATCAAAAAAGAATTCAACACTCCGGCCTTCGCCAAGCTCAATCTCGCCGAGCGTTACGGCGCTTGGCATGACGCTCAGGCCAAACGGCTTCAGGCCGACGGCTTAGGCGGCGACACCGGTCTGATCGAGAAGCATCTCAAGTTCGCGGCTTACTACGACGGCGGAAACGCCGACCGCCACAAGGCTTTGGGTGATTTCTATCTCGGGCAGAAAAGTGGCCCTCAGGCTAAAGGGGCTTACACCACCGCTCAGAGCTTGGCTCCGGATCGAGCCGACTTAGCTTTGCCGATGGCCCGAGCCTTGGCTTTGAACGGCGAGCGGGGCGAAGCTCTCAAGTCTTATCGAACTTATTTGGCGGCCAAACCCGACGATGCCGCGGTCAAGCGAGAATTTGACGCGGTCAGCTCCGACTTTCTCAGCGAGCGGACCAAGGCCTTCGACGGCCAACTCTCGGCTTTCAAATTGCTAAGCGCCTCTCATCCCGATAAAGCCGAACGGGCGCTCAAGGAATTGGAATCCACTCTGGCCGAGCTCGACACTTTGAAGGCCACGCCTGAGCAGAGCTACGAACGGCTCTTGCGAACCCAAGAGTTCTACAAGGCGGCGATCGATTTCCGGAACGCCCATATTCCCACCCGCAGCTTTTGGGACTCCACGCCCTACGACACCTATCAAGCCAAGACTCAGGAGTTGGACAGAGGTCTCGAAAAGGCGAAAAGCGATGTCCTGGTCCTGCTCGAAGCCGAGATCCGCCCCGGCATGACCGCCAGCGGCGTTTCGACCGGCGATGAGATCGCCTTGGCCAAGCTGGCCCTGCGCATCGATCGGGAAACCGGCAATTACTCGGACTTCACCTCCGACATGCAGACCGCCATCGCTTTGGTTCAAGCCTTGCCGCCCACGACCGATCCGGCCGAAAAGGCCGAGCACTTTACGGCTCTGCTCCGCGAATGGACCAGCCCTAGCAATGTCGCCCGGCAGAACATCGTCACTCAGGGATTTGCCGGGCTGACTCCGGCTGCGGCCCGCGGCTTGGAAGACGATTTGAAAGCCGGCATCCTCGACAACAGCCCGGCCGACCGGCGGGACACGCTTCGCGGCTTGATCGATCAAGCCCTGGCCGGCAAGCCAGCCCAGGCCCGAGCTTTCCTGGTGCCCGGCGGCTTGGCCAAATACACCGAAGAGGCGACGGCGGCCGACACCGCCTTCGCCGAAGCCAAGACTCTTGAAGATCCGAAGCAAAAGCGTGGCGCTTTGTTGGGCGTGCTCTCGAGCTACGTCAAGCTCGGGCGCTCGGCCGACGTCGACGCGGTGCTCAAGGCGGTCGATGCGACCTTCACCGACAAGGCTCGCGATGAAGATAAGTTGACCATGACCACCGCCCTCTTGGCGACCTTGCGCGGCAGCGGCCTTCCTCAAGAGAAAGCGCTGCGCGAACAGGGCGATACTCTGGCTCGGATGATGGCGGTCTGCGCCACCGATCCCCGAGTCAACGTGAAGCGGCGGATGGCCGAGTTTTCGTATTACGCGAGCGTTGGCGACCTCAAGGGACAGGAGGAAGCTCAGCGCGGCCTAGCCTCGGCCGGCGACAATCTTTTAAACTTCCTCCACAGCGGAGATCCCAAGCTCGGAATCCCCAAGCCCACTGATCCCAAGACCCGAATCGAGCTGGCTAGCCTGACCGTGGAAATCGACTTGGCCTTGCTCGGCAAGGACGCCGGCGATACCACGACCCACGGCGCCGCCGCGCTTTCGGTGCGGCTACCCCGCTTGGAAGTCTTGAGCCGCGAGATCGACAAGGCCAAGGATCTGCCGCCCGAAGAAAGGATGGCGGCACTGGGCCTGCTCAGCCGGGCGAGCTTGACCTACCAGCCCTTGACCCAAGGCGATAAGCCGCTGCTCTCGGCCGCCGATCTGAAGAAGATCGGCGAGGGCGCCGATGCCCAGATGGCCAAGACCGTCGATGAGCTGCTCCAACAGCCGGCCGACGCCACCCCCGATCAGGTGAAGATGGCGGCGAAGATCGCCGAGGATTTCAAGGCCCGCTACCGCTCGGCGGTCAAGGCCGGAGAACAGGTTTGGCTCTCCAATCTCACGCCTCACTCGATCAAGGAATTCGCCGAATACTCCCAGGGCGCCCACGCCCTGCTGCTCGACGCCGCCGAGCTCAAAGGCCCGCGCGGCTTTGAGCGCCGTCTCCAGGCGGCCAAGATCTTCAGCGAGCTGGGTTTGGGCGATCGGGTCAAGGAAAGCCTGGGACCGATCAAGCTCTACGCCGAGGCGACCAAGGATCCCAAGACCAAAGCCGGTCTTCTTTTCACCTTGGCTCAGCTTTATCAAAGCGGCGGTCAGAAGGCCGAGGCCGATTCGGCCTTCCGCTCGATCGAAGCCTTGGGCGGCGAGCTCGGAACCCTCGCCACCGGCCTGCGCGAGCTCAACGCCGGCGACACCGTGGCCGCCCAGGCGACCTTGGCTTCGATTCCCGAAAATCCCACCGCTCAAATGCTGCTCGGGGCCTTGCGCCAGAGCACCGACAGCC
>JBIOXX010000403.1:0-4481 GCA_044869875.1 bacterium
GCAGCCCCTCGACGGTGGTGCCGTCGGGAAAGGAAGGGAAGCTTCGCCAGGCTTCGGCCCGGGCCTTGAGATCGTACTTCCGAGCCTTGACGTAGACCGTGGCCACGCCGACGCCGAGCTCGCGGGCGGCTTTTTCGCAGTTCATCCCATGGCGGGCGAGAACGGTGCCGTAGAGGGCTTCCTCGTAACGTTCCCAGGTCCAATTGGAGAGATCGGTCGGAGCCGCCGGTTCGGTCGCGGTCTTGGCTAGCGGAGGTCGGTCCGGCATCGCCGGCGCTTCCGGTGGCGCGCTCAGGCGGCGCCGCAAAAAAACCGGCACCGCTTCGAGGCGAATCAGTCCGCGCTCGGCGAAGGCCGCCGAAGTGCGGATGAAATTTTCCAGCTCCCGGATATTGCCCGGCCAATCGTAGGAATTCATCAGGGTCAGCACTTCGCGGGAGAGCCGGGGCGCCTTGGCCAGGCGATGCTCCTCGGCGCTCTGCTCCAGGAAATAATTGGCAAGCAGCAGCATGTCCTCGCGGCGCTCGCGCAGCGCCGGTAGCTGCAGGACCATCTGGGCGACCCGGTAGTAGAGATCCTCGCGGAATTTTCCTTCGGCGATCCACTCCTCGAGCCGGCGGTGGGTCGCCGAGATGACTCGGATGTCGACCGCCATCGGCCGGGTGTCGCCGAGCCGGACGATCTCTTTTTCCTGCAGGGCCCGCAGCAACTTGGCCTGAGTGTTAAGCGGAAGCTCGGCGATCTCGTCGAGAAAGAGGGTCCCGCCCTGGGCTTCCTCGAGCAAGCCCTTCTTGTCGCGGACCGCGCCGGTGAAGGCGCCGGCCTTGTAGCCGAAGAGCTCGCTCTCCATTAAATTTTCGGGGATGGCGCCGCAGTTCACCGCGACGAAGGGGCCTTGGCGCCGTCGCGAATGCTCGTGGATCGAGCGAGCCACCAGTTCCTTGCCGCTGCCGGTCTCGCCCAAGATCAAGATACTGAGATTGGTGTCGCTGACCCGGTCGAGCAAGCCGAGGATCTCGACGATGGCCCGGCTCTTGCCCAGGATTCTCGGGTAGGGGTTCTTGAGCTGGCCCCGCATGTCGACCTTGAGCCGGCCGATCTCCTCTTCGGCGGCATCGAGCTCGCCTTGGAGCTTGGCGTTCATCTCTTCCAATCGTTTCAGGTTCTGGACGTTCTGCAGCGCGAGGCCGGCTTGGTCGCCGAAGGCTTCGAGCAGGCGCAAGATCCGGGGATTAAAGAGATCGGTCTGAAAGCGGTGGGTCAGATAAAGAACTCCGACCGATCTTAACCCGGCCCGAATCGGCACGCAGGCGACCGAACGGAGGTGCAGCGCTACCACCGACTGGAATTGGTTGAAGCCGCGGTCGTGCTGGGCATCGGGCGTGACCACCGGATTGCCGCTCTCCAAGACTTGGCGGGCGATCTGTTGGCTGATCTCGATCTGGCCGGGATCGAGCTCGGTGTTGAAGGCCTCGCGGACGGTCAGGCCTTCGCGCTCGTCCTCGAGGAGGAGCAGGGCGGTCTCGGCTCCGCAGAGCTCGGCGGCATGCTCTAAAATTTTTCGGAAGAGCAAGCGCGGATCGCGTTCGGTCAGCAGAGCCCGGTTGATCTTGAGGATGTTGGAGAGGGCCGAGTCCGAAGCATCGGTATCGACCTTAACGCCGCGCGGAGCCGACTTCTCTTCGCGGCCGGCCCGGGGATCGACCGGCGCCCGGCCGAGCAGCTCCTGCAAGGCCTTCTTCTCGGCTTCGCCTTCGGAAAGATGGATGAGATCGGGAGCCAGCCGGCGAAAACCCTCCAAGTCGCCTTCGTCCAAGGCCAAGGCCGCCAGCGAAGCCAGCGGATAAAAACGGAAAGACTTGAGATGAACGTCCTCTTCGGAACGGTTGCGGGCCTCGGAGAAATAAGCCCGGGCTGCGGCGAAATCGCGCTGCTTGCGGCAGATCTCGCCCAACTCCAAGGTGGCCCGGGCCATCAGATAGCGGGTGTGGGAGGAAGGATGGACCTTGGCCACCAAGCGCTTGGAAAGCTCGATGTCGCGGTTGGCCTCTTCGAGCCGGCCGAGCTCGCTCAAGATCACGCCGCGGTTTTGGGCGACGGTGGCGGCGCAGAGAAAATCGCGGCGGTACTCGGCCAAGGCTAAGCTCCGCTGGTAGTAGTCCAAGGAATCGGCCCGATTCTCGACCAGCGAAGCGATGTTGCCGAGGCCGTTGTAGGCTCGGATCAAATAATCCCAATGGCGTTCGAGCCGGGCGGTTTCGGCGACGCGGCGATAGGCCTCGGCGGCGCCGGGATAATCCTTGGCCTTGGTCAGGGCCTCGCCCAAGTTGTAAGCGACCTTCATCTTGAAGAAAGAATCGGGATGGCTGGCGAAGAAATCCAAATCCTCCTTGAGCTGGGCGACGCCCTCGCTCAAGCGTCCGGCCGCCAAGTAGGCGTTGGCCAGCTCGTTGTTGGTCACCAGCCGGGCTTCGGCCGGCGGCAGGGCCCGGGCCAGCTCGCGGGTGGCTTCGAATTCGCGGATCGCCGGTTCGGTCCGGCCTTCTTGAAGATCGAGGAAGGCGAGAAAGTTCCTCAGCCGCAAGCTCAGGCTTAAGGAGGGCTTTTCGGTTTCCTTGAGCAAGGAAAGAGCCGCGGCGAAATCCTCCCGGGCCTCGGCGTAGCGGCCCTGCTTGGCGAAGATCCAGCCGCGCAATTCCCAAACTCGCGGCTTTCGCTCCAGGCGCTCGGTCCGCGAAAAGAGGTCGGGCAAGCCGGCCTCCAAGCGGCCGAGGATCTCCCGGGCCGGATCGAGTTGGTTCTCCTTGGCCAGAGCTTCGGCTTGGAGCAGCTCCAATTGCCAGCGCCGCTCCGGCGATTTCTCTTGGTCGAGGAGCTGGCTCCAATTGGTTTCGGTCGAAGCGAGGCGGAAGAAATCGGGCACCGATTCGCGGTAGGCCGCCAGATGCCACTTGCCCGAGGCATCGACGATCAAGGGGTCTTGCAGCAGCGACTCCAGCGCGGCTCGCAAGGTGTCGGGATAGCCGCCGCTGAATTTTTGCAGGCCTTCGAGGAAGGGCTGGGGCAATTCGGCGTTGCGGGTGGTGTCGCTCAAGTATCGCTCGGTTTCGGCCAGATTCAGCGGTCGCAGTCTCAAGAGCTTGGGCTTCCAGGCCGCGAGCTTCGTCGCCGCGGCTTCGGCTTCCTCCGGAATCAAGGCGGTGGCCAAGGCCGAGAAGGAGGGCTTGGCCGGCATTTGCCGAAACTCTTCGGCCGAGAGAATCGCCAAGCCTTTCCCTTTTTCCTCGGCGCTGTTCTGGACGTCGAGATCTTGGAGCTCGGCCTCGTACTTCAGCTCGGTGAGCAGGGCTTCGGCGCCCAGCCCTCTTTCGCCGACAATCAGCAGGGCCTTCTCCTTGGCGCCGCGTTTCAAACCGGCCAGAAATTTTTTTGCTTCGGCCAAAAGCTCGCTCCGGCCGACGAAGGTCTTGGGCAAGGAGCGAGGCCGGGCCGGCGCCAGCGCGACCGCGCCGTTGGTCTCGAGGTATTTCAACGCATCCTCGGCCGAGGCCGGCCGCTGCCGCGGGTTCTTGGCCAGCATCTGGTCGAGCAGAGCCGAGAAGGCCGGCTCGACTTCGGAGCGCAAGGTCGCGATCGAGGGCGGCAGATAGTGGAGCTGGGCCCGGAAGGTGGCGAAGATATTTTGCCGGAGAAAAGGATTTTTGCCGGCGAGCAAGCTGTAGCAGGTCACGGCCAAGGAATAGAGATCGCTGCGGTCGTCGACCTCTTCCTTGAGAATCTTCTCCGGCGCCAGGTAAGGCGGCGTTCCACCGGACTTGGCCAGATCGGGACGGGAAATGCCGAAATCGATGAGCTTCAAGCGCTGGGCTTCGCCGGGCGTCGAGAGCAAGAAGAGGTTTTCGGGTTTGAGATCGCCGTGCAGCACGTCATGGGCGTGGAGGTAGGCCAGCCCCTGCAAAGCTTGGATGAAGATGTCGCGGACCTGGGAGTAGGACCAGGACGACTCGGCGGCGGCCAGGCTTCGGCCTTCGAGCCATTCCTGGGTGAAGTAGGGCCGATGCAGATTCTCGTCATGGCCGAAATCGAAAATGCGGACGATGTTGACGTGCTCCAAACCCTTGAGCAGGCTGAACTCGAATTTGAAAGTCGCGAGCCTTTCCTCATCGCTCAGTCCCTCGACTTTTTCGTGGAGCAGTTTGAGAGCGGCCAAACCCTCGGGGCCGCGGACTTGGAAAACCTCGCCGCCCATGCCGGTTCCGACCCGGGAAAGGACTTGGTAACGGTGGTCGATGAGGACCGGGATTTCGCTCATGGCTTTACTTTATAAAACCTGGCCTTCGACTCCAAGAGAGAAATCTTAAAAATGAATAAATAGTTTTTTAATAATAATAATTTATTATTGTTTTTAAATATATATTGCAGAATTATAAAAACTTTCCAACGAAAGCAAGCAAGAGACCCCGGCGGTTCTAGAAAAATAA
>JBIOXX010000404.1:0-3760 GCA_044869875.1 bacterium
CCGGCGAGTGGCCGAGGCCGATGATGCCGAAACCATAAGCCTTGCGGGCGATCTCCAAATAGCTGCGGTCGTAGTCGATGCGGTCGATGCGGTTTCCGGCGGCGTCGTAGGGGACGTGGACCGGACGGTGGAGGTCGGTGAGCGGGACCAAAGGGGTGAATTCGGCCGCGAGCCGGCCCATTTCCTGGCAGTACTTTTCGCTCCAGGCCAGCTCGTTTTCGGGCAGGTAGCATCGCAAGACTTTTTGAAAGAAGGGATCCTCGACATAGTAGTTTTCCGGACGGTAGGTCGGGATGTTTCGGCTGTCGCTCATGGCGTCTCCAAAATGGTTTGATTCTTGAACTCTTTGACCCTAGGATCATTTGCCAATCTTTTCAACCCATACCAGGGACCGGGACGTAAGGAGATAAGCGATGGCTGAAGTCATTCAACTCAAGCGGGGCGCGGGATTCCTCAAATACATAATTTTCGGACTGATCGCCGTTTTCCTCTTATTCAAATGTTTCGTCGTGATTCCGGCGGGCTACGTCGGGGTTAAAGTATTTTTCGGAAAAGTCGACCCGGTTCCGCTCTTGGCCGGTTTCCATTTCGTCAATCCCCTGATCGACATCGAGAAGATGAGCGTGCGGACCCAAGAGCTGAGCGAGCAGGCGGTGGTGCCGAGCCGCGAAGGCCTTTCGGTCAATCTCGACGTGACTTTGCTCTACTCCTTGCTGCCGGATCGGGCCGCTGAAGTCTATCGGACCATCGGCCCGGACTACGTGGCGGTGGTATTGGAGCCTCAATTCCGGTCGATCATCCGGGGAACCACGGCCGGCTACGACGCCAAGGCCCTCTACACCTCGGGACGCGAGCTGATCTCCAACGAGATGATGACGCATCTGGAGCCGCTGCTCACTCTCCGCGGAGTCAAGGTCGAGAAGGTCTTGCTCCGCTCGATGACCCTGCCTCAAATCCTCTCCGAGGCGATCGAGCGCAAGCTCGAAGCGGAGCAGCAATCCGAGCAGATGAAGTTCGTTCTGGAGCGGGAGCGCCAAGAGGCCGACCGCAAACGAGTCGAGGCCGAGGGCGTCGCCGATTTCCAGAAGAAGGTCGCCGAAGGGCTGACCGATTCCTATTTGAAATGGAAGGGAATCGAGGCGACTCAAAAGCTTTCCGAGAGCGGCAACAGCAAGGTCGTCATCATCGGTGCCGGCCAAACCGGTTTGCCGGTCATTCTGGGGTCGGATACGAGCAAGTAAGAAGGAGTGGGATCGATGCGGCGTTATTTCGCGAAATTCGGCTTGGTGATCGGTATCGTGGGAATCTGCGGCGGAGCGGCTCAGGCCGAGCAAATTATCGTCGACGGCTTGGCGGCTTCGACGCCCGGCGAGTTTCCGAAGAATTGGAAGACCTATCCCTTCCACTACGGCAAGGCCGGGCGGGTCTACAAGGTGGCCGAAGAGGGCGGTCGCCGGATGATTCGGGCTTCGGACAGCGAGGACATCTCGGTTCCCATCGCCAAGGATTTCAATTGGGACATTGAAAAGTACCCCTATTTCAAGTTCCGCTGGCGGGCCCAGAAGCTGCCGGCCGGCGCCCGCGAGGATTCGGGAGCGACCAACGACAGCGGCTGCGCGGTCTACGTCGGCTTCGGTCGGACCTCGGCGCTGAAGTACGTCTGGAGCACCTCGCTGCCGCCCGGTTCCTATTGGGCGAAGAATCCCGGCAAGTTCGTCATCATCTCCAAGGAGAGCGGCAACGGCTCGGTGGGTAGCTGGAAGGAAGAAACGGTTTCGGTGAAGGAAGATTACGAGCGCTATTTCGGCAAGCCGTTGGGCGAGAAGAAGCCTTCGGGTGTCGGCATCATGACCGACGGCAATGCCGTGCATCAGCCGGCGGCTTGCGATTATTCCGATTTCCGGATTTCGACCGCGCCTTAGATCTTATCAAGACACCAATCGATCCAAGCTCTCCCTCACGTTGTAAGCCACCGGGATCTCGCTGTCGGCATTGCCGTCGTAGAAGGCCTCGGAGTTTTCGTTCTCGTTGAGGAAGTCGTTCTTCCGCCGCGATCCGGTCACTGCCGGGGCTTGACGCTTGAGCGCGACTCGGCGGATCAGCTCCCAACGGATTTCGTGGAAGAGCTCATGTCGGGCCTCTTTCTCGGCGCCATCGGCCATCCGATAGCGCTCGAGGCTTTCCTCGACCCGCTTCTGCAAGGCCTGGCGCCCACCTGTGAAGCCATGGCTTCGCGGGCTCTTGACCGGCTCGGGGAAGCCGCCGGGTTCGGCATAGGCTTCCAGCAAGTCGATCACGACCTTTTTCACTCGCTGAGTTTTTCCGGCCAGCAGGTACTGCAAGGTGCTGAGGCTGAAATGAAAGCCCTTGGCCTTTAAGTCTTCCTGGAGCTTGAGCGCTACTTGGCGCCGAGTCAGCCCCGAGTGAAGATCGAGCAAGGACTGGACTTGGTTGGGAACGCCCTCGGCCGTCACGTAGTGGCTCCAATCGAGGCGCGAGGCCTCGGCCGGCTCCAAGCCCTTGGTGGCGGCGGTGTCGACGCCCTCGGACTCAAGCAGCTCCTTCAAGGTTTCGACGATGACTTGTCGAGTCTTGCGGGTTTTGCCTTCCAAGACCGATTGGATCGAGCTCAGGTGATAGACGTAGCCCTTCTTCTCCAGCCGGTCGCGGACTTGCAGAGCCAGTTGACGGCGGGAGAGGCCGGGATGCTTGAGGAGATAGGCGTCGGCCCATTGCGAGAGATCGCCGACCTCGACCTTCCGAACTTCGCCCCGGCCCGAGGCCTCGGCTTCGTTCAGATAGGCTTCGACTTCGGATCGGCCGGCGAAACCTTCGGCTCGGAAGTAGTCGAGCAGTTCTTCTTCCAACACCTTCCGCACTTTTTGGGTCTTGCTCGAAAGGGCGGCTTGGAGAGTTTCCAAACCGATCGAGACTCCGTGCTTCTCCAGGCTCTGGCTCAGGCTGAGAGCCAACCGGCGTCGGCTGAGGCCCTTATGGCGATAGAGATAGGCATCGGCCATCTGGGTCAGGAATTTAGGCGAGACGTAGAGCGAATCGTCTGAGGAATTTTCCAGGACCGCCTTGGCTTGGGCGAAGCCCTCGAGCAGCTTCTTTTGACCCGAGATCGGCTTGGTCTTGAGATGTTCGAGAAAAGCCTCTTCGAGTTTTCCGGGAATGTATTCGATGCTGCCGAGAAGCTGCCGCTTCAAGGTGCGGGGATGATAGTGGAAGCCCTCTTTTTCGAGCGCTTTTCCCAGCTCTCGGATCCACTCCGGTTGGCGCGGAGAAGCCGGCAGCTTGAGTAAGCCCTTGTACAGGTCTTGGAGGGGCTGCCCATATACCTTTTCACGATTTTCCATAACACCCTCTTAGATGAGATAAGCTTCTAAATAATAATGATTCTTATTTAGTAACAAAGACTAACGAGCTGTGTCAAGATAGGGGCCTGAATTATCGAGAAATTTTTGTGGGCAATTGACGATAAACTCTTGAATTCTCTATGATGAAATCATAAAAAAGCGCGCATATTAAGGCGTTTACACTATGAAAATGTCCCTTCTCGAAGAGAAATTGAGGCAAAAATGCCTCAAAATCACCCCCCAACGCCTAGAAATCCTTCGCGCCATCCAGCAGCACCAATGCGACCACCCCTCGGCTGAGCTGATCTACCAAACCGTCAAAAAGCGCTACCCGGCCGTCTCCCTGGCCACGGTCTATAAGACCCTCGAGACCCTGGTCGAGACCGGCGAAATACGGATCG
>JBIOXX010000405.1:0-2974 GCA_044869875.1 bacterium
CCCCCGGTCTTTTGGTAAGGGAATACAATGAGGGGGAACCCGAATGATCCCAAAAGTGAAGCGAGTTCTCGTGATCGACGACGATCCCGATATCCTGACGCTGCTTAAAGAGACCCTCGAAGCCAACCATTTCGAGTGCCATGTCGCGTCCTCGCCTCAAGAGGGTCTCGAGGCGGCAATCGCCAGCAAACCCCATCTTATTCTGTTGGATCTGATGCTGCCCGGCATGAGCGGTTTCGGTTTCATGCGCGAGCTCAAAAAGCACAAGGAATTGGCCGCCACCCCCATCGTGGTCCTGACCGCCCTCTCCGACGAGGAGATCGCCGAAGAAAGTCTCTCGCTCGGCGCCAAAGGCTATTTGAGCAAGGCTTGCAATGCCAAAGAGCTGGTCACGATGGTTCAGGCCTATTCGGACTGATCTCCCAAAATTCTGTTGGCCTTCACGCCGGAAGAAACTAAAGCTTTCGTCATGAGACTAACTATCTTGCGGCGCCTTTTGCTCGGCGTTTTCCTCTGCCTCTTTTGCTCTTCGCTCTGGGCCTTGGATTCCCAATTTCAGCAGGGCTACGAAGCCTTCGTCCGGCGGGACTACGCCGCCGCCGGCGCCGCGCTGGCCAATGCCAAATCGGCGGCCGGCCACTCGCTGCACGATTATTACCTCTGGGCCTTGGGCCGAAGCCGGCTCGAGCAGGGCGACGTAGCCGGCGGGCTGAAGCTGCTCGAGGAATTAGTGAGCCGGGAGAGCGAAAGTCTTTGGCTGGCGCCGGCCAAGATCCAAATCGCCCGCGGCCTTCGCGAGCGCGGCGAGATCCCCGAATCCAAACGCCGGCTCGAAGAGCTCTTGCCGTCCTTGCCCGACGCTTGGAAAGGCGAAGCCTTGCTCCAACTCGGTTTGACCGAGGCCGCCGCCGGAAACAAGCAGGCCGCCCAGCAGCGTTTTCGCGAATTGGAGGTCGAGTATCCGGCCAGCGCGGCCGCCGACCGCTTGGCCGAGGAACGCGGAAAGTTGGCGATGACCGCGCCGGCGCTGTCAACCGCCGAGCAATTGCGCCAAGCCGACCGCTTTTTCGAAGCCAAGGCTTACAGCGACGCCCTCGGGGCCTATGACGCGGTTTTACAGCGAGGAGCCGAGTCCAACACCGTCGCCCGCGTCAAAAAAGGCGAATGCCTCTACGCTCTGCGCCGCTACGGTCCTTCCCTGCCCTACCTCGAGCCCGGCTCGGGCGTTCCGCCCGAATCGGCGCGTATAGCCCTGCTCCACCGCGGGATGAGCCTGCTGCGAAGCGGCGACGAGGCTGGGGCCATCGCCCAATTCGAAAAGGTCCAGAGCCTCTATCCCGGCACCGCCGAAGGCGAGGAGGCCTTGTATCGAGCCGGCATGATCCTGCACCAAGCCAACCGTTTCAGCGAAGCGGCGGTCTTGTTCGACCGCTTGGCCCAGGCTTACCCTCAAGGAAATTTCCGCGACAAGGGACTCTGGGCCGCGGCTTGGACGGCCTATCGCAAGGCCGATTGGCCGACGGCCAAACGCTGGCTCGAAGCCATGCAGCAAGGCGCCTCCGACGGCGCGACTCGGGGCAAGGCGCTCTATTGGTTGGGCCGGATCGCCGAGCGCGAGGGAAAGAAAACCGAAGCCGAAACTTATTGGAAAACGGCGGGACAGGTCGCGCCCTTCAGCTATTACGGCTTCATGGCCTTGAAGCGGCTCCAAAAGGCCGAGGATTTGAGCAAGACGCCGACGGTCCCGGCCGAGTGGCGAAGCGTCGCCAAGCCGGCTTCAAGCCCGGCCAAGACCTCGGCCGAGCTCCATTACCGCAAAGCGGTGGCGCTGTCCGACGCCGGACTGGGTCGCTTTTCCCAAGCCGAGCTCGACGCAGCCGTCGAAAAGAGCGAAGGCGATCCCAAGAGCCGCGGTCACTTGCTCGAATTGGCCAAGGGCAGCGACGCCTATTTCATTCCGGTGCAATTCGGGCAGAAATATTGGGACAAGATGAAGATCGCCTTCGCCGATCCCCAGAGCGCCGAGAGTTTTCGGACCTCGTTGATGTACCCCTTCGCCTATCGCAGCTTGGTCGAGAAAGCCGCGTCCCACCAAGGTTTGCCGGCTGCCCTGGTCGTAGCCTTGATGCGTCAGGAGAGCGCTTTCATGCCTTGGATCAGCTCTTCGGCCAATGCCCGGGGCTTGATGCAGCTGCTGCCGGCGACGGCGAACATGCGGGCCAAAGCCGAAGGAATTCCCGCCGGCGATCTCTTCGATCCGGCTTACAACGTCCAGGTCGGCAGCGCCGAGCTGAAGGCGATGTTGGAACGCTTCGGCGGCGATTGGCTGCTGGCCTTCTCGGCTTACAATGCCGGACCGGGGCGGGCCAAGGAATGGTCCGCTTCTTTCGGCGAATTGAAACCCGACGAATTCGCCGAGGAGATCCCCTTCGCCGAGACCAATCTCTACGTGAAGCTGGTGCTGCGGAATTACTGGTCCTATCGAACCCTCTATCCTTGAGAAGGAGTCGGAATGAACATTCCCTTTATCTGCGTCGCTCTGGCCTTTCTCCTGCTCTATCTCACCAAGATCCCGCTGGCCGTGGCCATGGGCCGCTCCAAGGGCGGCTACGACAATCGCCACCCTCGCGACCAGCAAGCCGCTCTCGAAGGTTGGGGCCGTCGGGCCTACGCCGCCCACCAGAATGCCTTCGAGGCCTTCGCGCCATTCGCGGCGGCGGTCTTGGTCGCCCATGCCGCCGGGGCCGATCCGGTCTGGAGCGCCCGCTTGGCCCTGCTCTTCATCGCCGCCCGGGTCGTCTATACTTTCCTCTACCTCGCCAATTGGGCCAGTCTGCGGAGCACGGTCTGGCTGATCGGCGTCCTCTGCAGCGCCGGCCTCTTCTACCTCGCGATTTTCCGCTGAGCGGTTTCAATTTCGGTCGTCTTATCCCCCGTTGAAGTCTCTTTACCCCCCTTTGAAAAAGGGGGCTGG
>JBIOXX010000406.1:0-6335 GCA_044869875.1 bacterium
CCCTTGTGGTGGATCATTCTCTTCCTCATCCCCATCGTCAATATCGTGATCGTGGTGCTGGTGTGGGCGGCGATTTCGGTCCGACGAGGCAAGCCGAATTGGTGGGGTATCTTGATGCTCATCCCACTCGTCAATCTCGTGATCTTATTGATTCTGGCTTTCGGCGAAGCCAAGGCCGTTCCGGCAACCGCCTAGCGGGACTAAGTCGGCCTGCCGCCGGGTCCTGGATTGCCGCCTCGCCCTCGCTTAAAGCGCGAGTGGCGGGAACGGCGGCGTCGACGGCCTCCGGGTATCTCGCCGCCACCGGGCTTGGGGCCTAATTTGACGTGGCCGGGATGGCCTTGCGGTTTGGCGGCCGGCGCCGGCCTCGGCGTCGTTGCTGGGGCCTCGCGGGGGCGGCGCGGCGTCGGCGGAAGCTCCGGCAGCTGGGAGATGGTGAGGTTCTTCTTGATGAGCCGTTCGATCAGATGGATTTCTCTCTTCTGATCGGGAGTGGCGAAGGAGATCGCCCGGCCCTTGTTCCCGGCCCGGCCGGTGCGGCCGATGCGGTGGACGTAATCCTCGGATTGATCCGGCAAATCGAAATTCACGACCAACTCAATATTGCTCACGTCGATGCCGCGGGCGGCGATGTCGGTGGCGACCAAAATTCGATATTTTCCGGAACGGAATCCGGCCATGGCATCGCGGCGTTGGCTTTGGGAGCGGTTGGCATGGATCTCGGCGGCGTGGTGGCCCATCATGTTGACGACGCCGGTGATTTTCTTGGCGCCGCGCTTGGTCCGGGAGAAGACCAGCACCGTTCCATGGTATTCCTGGAGCAGCTTTTCGAGCAGCGATAATTTCGACTCCTGGCGGATGATGAAAATTTCCTGCTCGATGTCGGCCGCGGTGGTGCCGGCCGGAGCCACTTCCAGCCGGACCGGCAGGGCCATGTAGGTGGTGGCGAGCTTGACGATCGAGTTCGGCATCGTCGCCGAGAAGAGCAGGGTCTGTCTTTCCTTGGGCACCGTCTTCATGATTCGATTGAGCTGGGGCGCGAAACCCATGTCGAGCATCCGGTCGGCCTCGTCCAAGACCAGAATTTTCACGTCATCCAGGCGAATCCGTCTTTCCTCGAGATGATCGATCAAGCGTCCGGGCGTGGCGATGATGATGCGAGGATTTCGCCGCAAGTCCTGGGCCTGGCGCTGGATCGATTCGCCGCCGATCAAGACCGTGGTCTTGAGATTGAAGGGCTGGCCGATGCGGTGGAAGGTCTCTTCGGCCTGCAAGGCCAGCTCTCGGGTCGGCAGTAGGATCAAGGCTCGACCCTGGAGGTGGTCCAGCCTTTGGACCACCGGGATGCCGAAAGCCAAGGTCTTGCCGGTGCCGGTCTGGGCGATGCCCATGATGTCCTTGCCCTCCAGCCCGACCGGGATGCACTTGTGCTGGATCGGCGTCGGTTGGACGATCTTCATTTTTTGGAGGACGCTTAAGATTCGGGAGGAGATGCCGAGGTTTTGGAATTCTGAAGAAATAAAATGCTCGTTTTCATTCGTGTTAAAAGGGAAGGGGGGTGTATCAAAAATGGGGATTAATACAAGGTGCAATTGGTGAAGCCGTTGAAGCCATCGGATTTGGAACAGATCAGCCGCAAAACCCTCGATCATTACGAGGGCCGGGCTACCGAATTTTGGGAAGGCACCAAGGACCACGACGTCAGCCAAAATTACCGGGCCTTGCTCGATCCGCTGCCCAGAGATCGGGCCCTCGATATCCTCGATATCGGCTGCGGACCGGGCCGGGATTTGGCTTATTTCAAGAGCCTGGGCCATCGGGCGGTGGGGCTGGAAGGGAGCGGAAACTTTTGTCGGATGGCCCGGGATTATTCAGGCTGCGAGGTCTGGCAGCAGGACTTCCTCCGCCTCAATCTGCCGGCCGAGGGCTTCGACGGCCTATTCGCCAACGCCTCGCTCTTCCACGTGCCCTCGCAGGAGCTTCCGCGGGTGCTGCGGGAATTATGGTCGGCGCTGCGTCCCGGCGGTATCCTCTTCACCTCCAACCCCCGAGGCACCAGCGAAGGTTGGGACGGCCAGCGCTACGGCGCCTTCATGGAGTTCGAGGAGTTTAAAAAATATCTCGAGACCGCCGGCTTCGAGGTGCAGCGGCATTATTACCGTCCCGAAGGCAAGCCTTGCAGCGAGCAGCCTTGGCTGGCGGTGGTGAGCGCGAAGCATGGGAAATAAAAAACCGACCCATTGGACCTTCGAATCTTTCCTGGCCGCCGGGACTTGCCGGGATTGGCTCGAGGCCGTGGAGGGCTTTCGGCGGACCCATCCGCTTCCCGAGATCCATCGTCCGGTGCGGGGACGCTCGCTGCGTTACTCGGTAATTCATGGCGAACAGATCGCCGAATCCTTCCCGAAATTGGAGGTTCTTTATCGCGGCATCCAAACCATTGCCGAAGAAAAGAGCGGTCTTCGGCTCGAGCCGATGCGCCAAAGAAAAGTGGCGATCAACATCAATATCACGCCGCGAGGCGGCGAATACCGCTGGCACTACGACCGCAACGCCCTGACCGCGATCCTTTTCCTCAATGCGGTCGAGGGCGGGATCACCGAAATGTATCCGGGTTATCGTTGGGCCCTGAACGGCCGAACCCATTCGGTCTGGCAAGAACGCTTGGACCGGCTTTTAATGATGAGTCCCTTACGCCGCTGTTTTGGGCGCAAAGTGGCGGTGACGCCGGCTCCGGGACGGCTCTTGCTGATGCGCGGCGATCGCTGCCTGCACAGCGTGACGGCGGTGCGGGGCACAGCAGACCGGATCAACGTGATTTTTTCCTATGACGAGGTCGGAACCACTCATCCCCAGGAGGAGGGACTGAACGATTACCTCTATACCGCGAAAGAGCTTGGCGGCTCCGACCCGAATTATCTCCCTTAAGCTTCCTGGAGATTAGCTATGCGACAACTAACTTACGTCTGTCCAGGTCGAGTGGAGTGGCGCGAGGTTCCCGAGCCCCGGCTCGAGAATCCCCAGGACGCTTTGCTGCGCCCAATCGCCGCTTCGCGCTGCGATTTGGATTGCACCTACCTGCTGAAAAATTTCCCCCGGATGTTCCGGACCGGAAAATGGCTGGGAAAGCTCAGTCATTATTTCTGTGGCCTCGTCGGCGAAGGGCTTTTTCAAGGGCCCTTTCCCATTGGCCATGAATGCGTCGGCGAGATTGTGGCTTTGGGCGATCAGGTCGAGACGCTGAAGATCGGTCAGAAGGTCGCCGTGCCCTTCAAGATCTCCTGCGGGAGCTGCGCCGCTTGCCGCCGCGGCCAGACCGGCGCCTGCGAGACTTACGATCCCTTCGACATCTTGAGCGGGCTGGGCTTGAACGGCCGTTGGGGTGGGGCGATGAGCGACCTGCTGCGGATTCCCCATGCCGAAACCATGTTGGTTCCGCTCGGCGAGGGCATCGATCCGGTTCAAGTCGCCAGCATCAGCGACAACATCCCCGACGCTTGGCGCGGCGTTGGACCTTTCTTGCAGCAGAACCCCGAGCAGAGCGTTTTAGTGATCGGCGGCGTGGCCCGGAGCATTGGGCTATACGCTGCGGCCCTCGCCGTGGCTCTGGGCTCGCCCCAAGTCGACTACCTCGACCACAATGCCGGCCGCTTGGCTCTGGCCGAAAAGGCAGGGGCCCAGCCGAAGGAAGGCTCGAAGAAAAAATTTCAAGGCCGTTACGATCTGATCGTCGACGCCAGCTCGAGCCAGGAGGGCTTGGATTGCGCCCTGCGCTGCCTGGCGCCCCATGGGACTCTGACCTTGAATGGGCTTTATTTTCAAAAGAAAGTGACGGTGCCCTTTGCCGAGACCTATATGAAGGGCGCCAACCTTCGAATGGGGATGCCCGACGCCTTGGCCTCGATCCCCGAAATCCTCGAGTTGGTCCGCTCCGGACGCTTCAAACCCGAGCTGGTGACGACTCGGCTAGCCGCTTGGGACGAGGCCCCCGAGGCGATCACCGATCCTTCCGAAAAAGTGGTGCTGCGGAGATAAGAAGACAAAGATACTTGAAATTGCATGAAATTTGCCATTGTATCCCGGGTACATGGCAAAAGCACAAACGATCACCTCGGCCAGCAGCGCCGAATATTTTTCCAAAAACCTCCAGCAGGTCGGCTTTTCTTCCTATACCAAGGCGGTTTTGACCACGATCAAGGAAGCCGTCGACAACTCGCTCGACGCCTGCGAGGACGCCGGCATCCTCCCCGAGGTTTCGGTTCTGATCGAAAAGATCGGCGAAGGGACGGCGAAAAACGCCGACGCCATCCGGATTCGGGTCGAAGATAACGGACCCGGACTCGAGGTCGAGGACGTGGTCAAAGTCTTCGGCGAATATCTCGCCAGCTCCAAGTTCGGCCGGGGCCGTTGCAGCCGCGGCCAGCAGGGCATCGGCATCTCGGCCGTCACCACCTGGGCCCAGCTCACCAATGCCCGCGGCGCCACCGTCGTCACCAAGACCGCCAAGATGCGCAAGGCGGTCCAAAGCGTGGTCGAGGTCGACATCAAGCACAACAAGGGAGCCTTGAAATCGAAGGAAGTCGTCGAATGGGGCAAGGACCACGGGCTGGCTTGCGAATTCGTCATCGACGGCCGGGTTCAATTGAACGGCGAGGGCGGGATCCTCGCCTACCTCAATGGGACGACGCTGGTGAATCCCCACCTGACCCTGCGTTATAAGGTGATGGATCAAGATGAAGTGACGGTCCCGCGAGTGACCGACGAGCTTCCCCAAATTCCCGAGGCCACCGATCCCCATCCCCACACGATGAAGCTCGGCGAGTTCATGGCCCATTCCCATCTCTTTGGCCGAGTGTCGATCGGGGTTTGGCTCAAGAAGGGTTTTTCCCGAATCTCCGACGGCGTGCTCCGCGATATGAAAAAGGACGGCCTGTCCCAATCGATGCTCGACCTGAGCGTCGACAAGGCCAGCGAGGAGCAGTTCAAGAAAGTTTTCGGCGCGGTTCAAAGGGCCAAGCTGATGGCGCCTTCAACCACCAGCGTCCTCAGCATCGGCGAATCGGCTCTGGCCAAGAGCATCCAAAGAGTCGGCCAAGTCGATTTCTTTTCGGTCGTCTCGCGCAAGCCGGCGATCTGCGATTTCAAGCCGGTCTTAGTCGAGACCGCCATCGCCCGATTGCTCGACAAGCCCGGCGAGGATGACCAGGTGACCTTGCTTCGTTTCGCCAACCGGGTTCCGCTCCAGTTCGACAAATCGGCCTGCGCCATGACTCAGGCCGCGGAGTCGGTCAATTGGCGGGCTTACGGCTTGAACCAGCCAAAAAACAGTTTGCCCCAGGGTCCTTACATCATTGCGGTCAGCGTGGTTTCGCCCTTTATCAAGTTTAAGAATGCTTCCAAGGAGACCGTCGACGCCAGCGACGAGCTGGTCGAGGAGATTCGCCGAACCTTGATCCAAGCCGGCCAGCGGCTGTCCAAGCACATCCGCCGCGAGACCAAGGAAGCCGACCTCGAGAAGAAGCGCCAGCACATCGAAATGTTCGCTCCGATCCTGGTCGACGGCGCCTGCCGGATCACCAAGTCGCCCAAGGCCCGCCGGGCCAAGGCCCTCGAAGGCTTGGCCAAGATCCTCGGCCGCGACGCCGCGCTGGCCGAGAAGGAGTTGGCGGTCGCCATCGAGCACGCCGAAGAAGCGGTGATGAAGATGGAGCAGACCGTCGGCATCATTCCTGGCGCCGACGCGCCGGAAGAGGTGGCTAAAAAGAAAAAGCCGGCGACGAAGAAAGCCGCCAAGGAGAAGAAGAAATAATGGCTACCGATGTCGATGTCAAAAAACTGTCGATCGAGATGTGCGAGCGCCTGCTTCGCGACCTCGAGAAAGCCCGGCGGCCGGTGCTGGAGGCGACCAAGTGCTCGCTCGACAATTCGTTCTACAATCCGAAGGTCGGCTATCTCACGCCCGGCGACAAGAAGGTCGCGACTGAGCTCAACGTGAGTTCGGTTCAGAAGATGTCGCGGACGATCTTCATGCTCGAACTCATTTTGCGAAATCTCGAAGTCGGCGCCACCAACACCAAGCGCGAGCTCTACTACATCTCCAAAGGCGAAATTAAACACGACCCGGCGCTCAAGCCGCTCGATTTCGGCGATCAGGACGAGAGCGACTCGATCATCGACTTCATCGGCGAGATGATGGAGTGCTATCGCGAGGATTTGAACTGCTTCGCCAACGACCGCGGCGGCCAGACCTATAGCCAACAATTGGTGGTGACCGAGACCCTGCCCGATGGCACCAAGGCCACCATCGACCTCTCGACCCTCGGAACCTCGCCTTT
>JBIOXX010000407.1:0-2249 GCA_044869875.1 bacterium
GGCTAACTTGACTTGACCCCCGGCCTGGACTAACCCGCTGGTCGATGGCCTGGCTCCGCGCCAAAACCTGCGTCTTCGTTCTCTTCGGCCTGATCACTTTCGGCCAAGCTTATCCCTATTCTTACGCTTGGGCCGAGGGTCAGCACAGCGAATGCGGCTGCAACAATTCGGGCCGAAAATGCATCCATGGCTGCGACCTCAAGAAAAAGCGCGCCGACCACGACCACCACGCCGCCATGGGCCATGCTCACCATGGACACGAGGCCACCGAGACCGCGGCCCTCAACTCCAAGGATGACGACAGCCGTCCGCTCTGGGTCAATCCCGATTGCTCCAAGCAGAAGCAGCGGGAGGTTCTCGATTTCCGGGGCGATCCCTTCGTTCCTCAAGTCGTTCGATTTTTTCTTCCGAGCCGGATAGTCGACTTCGCTCCCGAATCCTATTCCCGGCCGCTTCAAAGAAGCTTCCTCCCCGATCCGCCGCCGCCCAAGGCCTAAGGCCTTTCAAAGCTATTCCAAAAAAAATCTCTGAATAAGGAGTCTTATGCGACGCTTACTCGCGCTCGCGGCGCTCGGTCTCTGCCTTGGGGCAGTGTTACCGCAGGCCGCAGCGCACCACGTGTCGGGTCACGGCGGCGGAGGATCGAGTTACTACAATCCTTTCTCCAGCTCGTCGCGGCCGCCGCGGACATTCTTTTCCTTCACCTTCACGGCCGATTCGCTCGACCAAGGTTTGGGTCAGGTCTACCGCTCTCAACTGTCGGGCGAATACGCCTTCACCCGCCGTATCAGCGTCGGCGCCCGTTTGCCGTTTCTTTCGATTCGGGAAAAATTTCTCCCGAATTCGGATTCGATCGGCGACGTGGGCGTCAGCGTGAAAGGTTTGCTTTGGTCGCAGCCGAAGCGAAGGATGAATCTGACCCTGGGTAACGGATTTTCCTTTCCCACCGGGAATGAAAGCCGGGGTTTGGGGGCGGGCGTAGTT
This sequence comes from bacterium, assembly GCA_044869875.1. Classification (GTDB taxonomy): domain Bacteria; phylum UBA10199; class UBA10199; order DSSB01; family DSSB01; genus DATEDP01. Next base: position 985 of record JBIOXX010000407.1, read on the forward strand.
TTAACTTCGCCCTATCTCAACTACACCATGGCGCTCGGGCCGGTCGACTTCTATGCCACCCTCGGAACCACGGTGGCCTTGGCCAGCGAACCGGCTCCAAGCCTCGATTACAACACCGGCTTCAATATCCCGATCTTGAAGGAAGACATCCCGGTTCACCTCTTCATCGCCCTTCAGGGCTCGACGAGCTTCAGCGACGACGTCTTCGCCGATGGATCGACCAAAGCCTACATCACCCCGGGCTTCATCTTTTACATTCGCCAGAACTTGATCGCCACCTTGGGCGCTCGGTTTTCGGTGATCGACACCTTGGAGGTGAAACCCGGAGTCGCCCTAGCTAAGTCCTCGACCGCGTTGCTCAGCGACGTGGAAGCGGGCTTCAATTTCAACATCGATTATTTCTTCTAAGGAGAAACCATGAAACGCATTCTTCAAACTCTTTTTCTCGGCGCCGGCGCGATCGCGCTGGCCCATTGCAGCGGCAATCAATTGATCGACGACAGCAACCCGAACCTCTCGGGACCGATCGGCAATTTGGCGGTGGCCACCACCCAACACCTGGCTGACGATAGCGCCTTGGCGGCCGATGCCGAAGGCTTCAAGACCTTGACCAACGACCAGGGCTTCACCGTCGTCCTCGAAGAGGCGGCGGTGAACTGGAAGAGCCTGAAGCTGATCTCCTCGGGCTCCGATCCGGAGTGCGAGGGCGGCAACGACCAGGACGTCGAGCTGCAGAGCGCCCAAGACCTGCTGGACGAGGACCTGTTCGCCAACGTCTTGACCGAGCAGGAGATTCCCCAGGTCGGCTATTGCTCTTGGCAGGTGACGATCGCGCCCGGTCCCGAGGTCGCGGCCTTGAAGAACCACGGCGGCGAGGATCACGGCAGCGGCGTCGTCAATCCGCCGATCGCCGAGACCTTCCACTTGGCCGGCACTTGGACCAAGGACGCCGCGAGCGGCGAGTTCCACATCCACTCGACCGAGCCGCTGGTCTTGCAGGGAAACTTCCAAGCCGCCCATGACGGCGAGGTCATCGACCACCCGCTGCATTTCCACGAAGGCGAGGTCGAGAAGCAAATCACCTTCGGCATCACTTATGACGTGCTGCTGAATGGCCTCGACTTCGCGGCCCAGACCGAGGAGCAACTCGAAGCCCAGGCGACGATCAACCTTGGCTTGGCGATCCACCAGCATCTCGGCGAGACCGCGAACCATTGAACGGAATCCAATTATTTGAGGAGGGCAACGATCGAGGAATGAATTTC
>JBIOXX010000408.1:0-5846 GCA_044869875.1 bacterium
AAGCGAGCTTTTGACTAAGGATCTTGCGGACTTATTCAAAATCGTGGTACCTGCCACTCGGTTTTCTTCAAGGAGCTTCCATGGCCGCTTCCTGCATCCAAGAGCTGCAAGCCCGAGAGATTCTCGATTCGCGGGGAAACCCCACGGTCGAGTGCGAGGTGACTTTGGCCGGCGGCGCTTGGGGCCGGGCCGCAGTGCCCTCGGGGGCATCGACCGGCGAGTACGAGGCCCTGGAGCTGCGTGACGGCGATTCTAAGCGCTATTTGGGCAAGGGCGTCACCAAGGCGGTGGCCAATTTGAAGGGCCCCATCGCCCAAGCATTGCACGGCCGCGATGCCACCGATCAGGCCGGCGCCGACAAGGCGATGATTGAGCTCGACGGCACCGAGCACAAGGGCCGGCTTGGCGCCAACGCGATATTGGCGGCCTCGATGGCGGTTTGCCGGGCTGCGGCCGCGGCCAAGGGCCTTTGGCTCTACGAGCACATCGGCGAGCTCTTCGGCGTGAAGCCCGAGCTCCTGCCGACTCCGATGATGAACATCGTCAACGGCGGCCAGCATGCCGACAACAACGTCGACTTCCAAGAGTTCATGATCCTGCCGGTTTCGGCTCCCAATTTCGCCCAAGCCCTTCGGGTCGGGGCCGAGGTCTTCCACAAGCTCAAGAAGGTCCTCCATGACAAGGGCTACGCCACCTCGGTCGGCGACGAGGGCGGCTTCGCGCCCAATCTCTCCAGCAACCAAGAAGCCGTCGATTTGATCGCCATCGCCATCGAGCAAGCCGGCTACAAAGTCGGCGCCGACGTCCTGCTCGGCCTCGACGTGGCCAGCTCCGAATTTTATTCCCAAGGCCAATACAAGCTCGAAGGCGAGGGCGGCCAGAGCTTCGACTCCGAAGGCTTGATCCAGCTCTACCAGCGCTGGATCGAGCGCTACCCGATCGCGACCATCGAAGACGGCCTCGATCAAAACGATTGGGCCGGTTGGAAGGAATTGACCAAGAAGCTGGGCGGAAAGATCCAATTGGTCGGCGACGATCTCTTCGTCACCAATCCCAAACGGCTGGCTAGGGGTATCGAGGAGGGGGTCGGCAATGCGATACTCGTCAAAGTCAACCAGATTGGTAGCCTAACCGAGACCCTCGAAGCCATTCGGATGGCCAAAAAGGCCGGTTATGCCGCGGTCATCTCCCACCGATCCGGCGAAACCGAAGACACGACGATCGCCGACTTGGCGGTCGGCACCAATGCTGGGCAGATCAAGACCGGATCGCTTTCCCGGACCGACCGGGTCGCGAAATACAACCAGCTCCTCCGCATCGAGGAAAAGTTGGGCAAGGCAGCGAAATATGCCGGCGCCGGCAGCTTGGCCGGCCGCCGCTAGCGGTATTTTTTTATGGGTTCCACAATCGGCAAAATAGGGCGATGGCTCTTTCATCTTCTCTCCTCGCTCAAGCTCGCCGTGATCATTCTTTCCAGCCTCGCGGCCATCCTCGCGGTCGGAACCGTCTACGAATCGATCTACGATACCGCCACCGCCAAGCATTACGTCTACGGCACCACCTGGTTCGCCGTTGTCCTCGGCATTCTCGGGCTCAACGTCTTCTTTGCGGCGCTCTCGCGCTGGCCCTGGAAGCGCCACCACATCGGCTTTCTCATCACTCACCTCGGCATCATTACCTTGCTCATCGGTTCCCTGATCACTTTGATCCAGGGCTACGAGGGTCAGATGATCCTGGCCGAGGGCGAGACCGGCCGGCGGATGACCTTGCAGGAGCCGCAGCTCTATTTCTACGACCTCAAGAATGAAAAGCTGGAGCAGGTGAAGGCCGACTTCCGCTTCGCTCCGCCCTCCAAATCCAAACCTTGGAACGCCGCCGCGCTGTCGGGCCTGATGGTGACGGTCGACGAATTTCTCCCCAACGCCGCCGAAGAGCTGCGGGTCGAAGCCGACGGCGAGGCCCTGAATCCGGCCCTCGCGATTAAAATCCAAGGCTCGCGGGCCGAGATGGAAGAGTGGGTCTTCGCCCGGGAGTTCGAGCGCCAAAGCCTCAACCTCGGCCCGGCCCGCTTGATCTACGTTGAGCTGCCCGACGCCGCTTCTTTCCGGAAAATACTGGCCAAGCCCGAAGCCTATGCCGGCCCCTTGCTTCGAGTGGAGCAAGAGCTCGTCCCGGTCCCGGCCGAGCTGCCGGCCCAGCTTCGTGCCGGTCCCTATGCGGTGACGCTGCAGGAATATTTCCCCCACGCCGCGGTCGATGCCGGCCGGCTGAAGAACATGAGCTCTGAGCGCGAGAATCCGGCCTTGAGCGTCCTGCTCCAAGGACCTAAGGGTGAGGAGCGACACAGCGTCTTCGCCAAATTTCCGGAATTGCCCACCGCCCACGGCAGTTTGGAGAAGCCGGCTCATCTGCGGCTCTACGAGCTGCCGGCCGATTGGAACTCCGGGAACAATGAATTGCTCTTGGCCCGGCTCGACGACAGCTCCACGCTTTATGCCCTCAAGGCCGGGGGGATTTGGAGCCCGCCCAAGCGAGTCGAAAGCGGCGCCGCCGTGGCGACCGGCTGGATGGATTTCCAATTTAGCGTCGCCAAGCAGGTCGAAAATGCCCGGCTCGAAAAGCTCTATCGCAAGGTTCCGGTGCCCAAGGGCAAGGAAGGGCCGCCTTCGGCGCTTCACCTCAAGGTGGCCGACGGCTTCGAGAACCGCGATTTTTGGCTGGGCCGGGGCAGCTCCCGCGACCTGATGCTCGGCGAGCGCCGCCTCAAGATCGCCTACGGCTTGAAGAGCAAGTCCATCGGCTTCGAGCTCAAGCTCGACAAGTTCAAGCTCGGGACCTACGAGGGGACCAAGGATCCTTCGACCTATGAGAGCGAAGTGACTTTGATCGCCGCCGGCGAGCCGCCGCGGGGTCACTTGATCGCGATGAACGAGCTTTTGAAATACGGAAAATACAAATTCTTCCAAGCCAGCTACCAGCTCAATCCCGACGGCCCCGATTTTTCAGTGCTGGCGGTAGCCTACGATCCCGGCATTTTTTTGAAGTACCTCGGCTCGCTGGTGATGATCGGGGGCATCGCGCTGATGTTCTACTTTAAGCCGCTCTTCGTGCAGAAGCGCATCGCGGCACGTAAGGCCAAGCCCGCAGTGCCCGGCTTGACCATGGAAAGGGCACCCTAATGCATCGCCTGATTGGAATTCTCTGCTTGATCCTAACGGCCGCGCCGGCCTTGCTCCGGGCCGATGACGCCAACCCGGCGCCGAAGCCCGGCATGCAAGTCGAAATCCTGGGCGAGGTCGTGGTCCAAGAGGGCGGCCGCAAAAAGCCCTTCGACACCTTTGCCCGCGAGACGGTCCGCAGCGTTACCGGCCGTGAGAAATTTCAAGGCTTCGATCCTGCGGAATTGATCCTGTCCTGGCTCACCCAAACCAAGGATTGGGAGAATAGGCCGATCCTCGACGCCGGCTACCAGCCCTTGCAGGAGCAGGTCGGCTTGAAGCCGGTGAACAACCGGGTGGCTCCGGCTGATTTGGCGGCCAACAAGGAATTCACGCTTTTCATGCAGACGGTTTCGGCCAAGCAGCAAGAAGGGGTCGGCTTGAGCGAGCTCGAGCGCCATGCCGCCCAGCTTCTGACTCGGCTCAATCTCTTTTATTCGGTGACGAGCGGAGCCGCTCTCCATCTGGTTCCGCAAAGCAGCGGCGATTGGGAGAGCCTGGATTCGCTGGCTCGGCGCTATCCGAATCTCTCGGCGATGCAGGCGGCGCCGAGCACCGAAGCCAAGGTCGCCGGCGCGGTTCAAGGCGTCCTGTCGTCCTACTATGGCAACGACTCGGCGCTGTTTGGCCAGATGTCGATCTTGCTCCGCGATCTTTTGAAGCAGCAAGGGCAGGTGGTCGGCGGCTATCCGACGGCTTCGGACATGGCGCGCGAGATCCGGCTCAACACCCTGAAGCCCTTTCGCATCGCTTGGCTCGTCTACGCCTTGGCTTGCTTCCTCTTGGTGTCGAGCCTTTGGATGAAGGGACGGGGCCTTTACTGGGTGGGAATGGCGGTCCTGTGCGCGGCCTTCGGCGTCCATATCTACGGCTTCATCCTTCGCTGCATGATTGCCGGCCGGCCGCCGGTCACCAACATGTATGAGTCAGTGATCTGGGTGTCCTTCGGCATTGTGCTATTCGCCGTCATCTTCGAGCTGGTTTACAAGGCCCGCTACTACGCGGTGGCGGCTTCGGCGCTGGCGACCTTGCTTTTGGTGGTCGCCGATTCGGTGCCTTCGATCCTCGATCCGTCCATCGACCCGCTGGTGCCGGTGTTGCGGAGCAACTATTGGCTCACCATCCACGTCCTCACCATCACTCTGAGCTATGCGGCTTTTGCCCTGGCGCTGGGCGTCGGAAATTTCAGCTTGGGTTATTACATCTTCAAGCCCCAGGCGAAGGAGAAGGTTGCGCAGCTCAATTACTTTCTCTATCGCTCGATCCAAGTCGGCGTGGTGCTCTTGGCCGCCGGCACCATCCTCGGCGGAGTTTGGGCCAATGCTTCGTGGGGGCGATTTTGGGGCTGGGATCCCAAGGAAGTTTGGGCCCTCATCGCCTTGCTCGGCTATCTCGTCCTATTGCACGGCCGCTACGCCGGCTGGCTGCGGGGCTTTGGTTTGGCGGTCGGATCGATCGTGGCCTTTCTCTTGGTGCTGATGGCCTGGTACGGGGTGAACTTCATCCTCGGCGTCGGCCTGCACAGTTACGGTTTTAGCTCCGGCGGGGCCAAGGGCATGGCGCTATTCGTCGGGGTCGAGCTGCTCTGGGTGGCCTTCGCCGCTTTCCGTTACAAGATGTTGTTCAAAGCGCCGGCGGCCGCGGCCGAAACGGCCTAAGGGAGTCTCGAGCTTTGCGAAAAGTCAAACCTCTCCAAAGCGAGCTCAAGACGACCTCCTACCTTCCGGAACAGGTACCGGAGCTGCGCGGGCCCATCGCCTTCTTCCTCGGCCGTTCCAATGTCGGAAAGTCTTCGCTGCTCAACGCCTTGCTCAAGCGCAGCTTAGCCCGGGTCAGCAAGGCGCCGGGCAAGACCCGCTCGGTGAACCTCTATCAATGGGGACCCCATCTGACCCTGGTCGACGTTCCGGGCTATGGCTTTGCGATCCGCAGCCGCGAAGAGCGCGATTCCTGGCGGGCCTTGATGGCGGCCTTCTTTGAAAAAGTCCCGGACAATTCGCTGGGACTATTGCTGATGGACTCCAAGCGCGACTTGGAGGAGGAGGAAATGGGGCTCTTGGACTCGCTGGCCGATCGCGGCATCGAGGTCGAGCTCTTGCTGACCAAGGTCGATCGTCTCGGGCAGTCCGAGCGCGAAGAACGGCGGCGGGCCTTCGGTGAAATTCCTTTGACGTGGAGTTTCGTCTCGGCCAAAACGGGAGAGGGCCTCGAGGCGCTTCGGCGCCGCCTGCTCAACTATGCCAAAGCGACGACTTAGTAGATTCAACCTGAGGCCCATGACCCGGGGCGATTTGGGCACCGTCCTGGACATCGAGCGCAAGAGTTTCGAGCAGCCTTACAGCCGCGAAATATTGGCTCAAGAGCTGAAGATCAAGGCGGCCTATCTCCGGGTCGCCACCCACCGGAAGAAGATCATCGGTTACATCGACTTCTGGCTGGTCCACGACGAGATGGAGCTCATCAGCATCGCGGTCGATCCGGACTTCAAGCGCCGCGGCGTTGGCGAGGCCCTGATGCAAGAGATGCTGCGCTTCGGCCACCTGAACGGCGCCAAGTCGATTTACTTGGACGTGCGCCGCTCCAACGAGACGGCCCAGGCGCTCTATGAAAAGTTCGGTTTCGTGAGAG
>JBIOXX010000409.1:0-2544 GCA_044869875.1 bacterium
TCGAAATCCTCCGCGACGAGGTCCACACCTTGGAGGAGTTGGCCCCGGATGTGCCGATCCTGCTGGCCACCGGTCCCCTGACCAGCGCCGCCCTCGCCGAAACTCTCCGCGGCCTGACCGGCTCGGAGCAGCTCTATTTCTACGACAGCATCGCACCGATCGTCGATGCCGAGAGCATCGACTTCGACGTGGTCTTTCGGGCCTCGCGTTACGACAAGGGCGAGGCCGACTATCTCAACTGCCCGATGAACCGCGAGGAATACGAGGCCTTCGTCGCCGAGCTGGTTCAGGCCGAGAAGGTCCCGACCAAGGATTTCGAAAAGCCCAAATTCTTCGAGGGTTGCCTGCCGATCGAGGTGATGGCCGAGCGCGGCCGCGACACCCTGGCCTTTGGGCCGATGAAGCCGGTCGGCTTGACCGATCCGCGCAGCGGCAAGCGGCCCCACGCCGTGGTCCAGCTCCGCCAAGACGACCTTCACGGCAGCCTTTACAACATGGTCGGTTTCCAAACTCGGATGAAGTACCCCGAGCAGCAGCGGATTCTTCGGATGATCCCGGGCTTGGCCAAGGCCGAGTTCGTCCGCATGGGGAGCATGCATCGCAACACCTTTCTCAATTCGCCCTTGTTGCTGAACGACCGATTGGAAATGAAGTCGCGGCCCGGCCTCTATGTCGCCGGCCAGATGATCGGCGTCGAAGGCTACGTCGAGTCGGCGGCGATGGGACTCTACGCTGGATTCAGCATCAGCGCTTATTTGGAAGGCCAGCCCTTGGCGCCGCCATCGGCGGCGACCGCGTTGGGCGCCTTAATTCGCCACGTCACCCAGGCATCGCCCGAGAATTTCCAGCCGATGAACGTCAACTTCGGACTCTTCGAAGTCCCGCGGGCCCTGGCTCGGAAGGACAAGCGCGAGGAATTGGCGAAATTCGCCCTCGAGGAAATTCGGCAGTGGAAAGAGGGCGGGGCCGGGGCAAACCCCTTGTCGGCGGCCGGGAGTCGGGGATGAATCGAGTCGAAGAGTTTCTGACTTACCTAAGAACCGAGAAGCGTTGCTCGACCCACACCCTGCGGAACTACGCCGTCGATTTCCGGGAGCTCACCGAATATCTGAAGGCCCGCCATCCCGAATGCCTCGCCGGCGGCGAGATCCGTTGGGACGAGCTGACGGTTTTTCCACTGCGTTCCTACCTCGCCCAGGCCTATGGCAAGCTCAAGCCCAGCTCGCTGGGCCGCCGGATCGCCAGCCTGCGCAGCTTCTATAAATATTTAGCCAAGCGCGGCTTGGTGAAGCGCAACGTTGCCTTGGAGCTCTCCGCTCCCAAGCTTCCCAAGGCCTTACCGAAGTTCCTCGATGTCGACGAGGCATTCCGCTTGATGGAAATTCCCGAAGGCGAGGATTTCTCGGCCCGGCGCGATCGGGCGATCCTCGAGCTTTTTTATTCGAGCGGATTGCGGATCGGCGAGCTGACGGCTTTACGCAGCGCCGCCCTCGATCTCGCCCAAGCGCTGGTCCGGGTCCGAGGCAAGGGCAACAAGGAACGAATCGTGCCCTTCGGCGCCAAGGCGGCGGCCGCGATCGAAAAATATCTTGAGGTGCGGGGCAGCATCGTCGTCCAAGCCGGCTACGAGGATGTCATCTTCCTCGGGATCCAGGGAAAGCCGGTGAACCCAAGCGTGGTCGCGAGGATGCTGCAAAAGCACGCCTCCAAGCTCGGCCTGCCCAAAAAAGTGACGCCCCACATGCTGCGCCACAGCTTTGCGACTCATCTGATGAATAACGGTTCCGATCTCCGCGGCATCCAGGAACTGCTCGGTCACGCCAGCCTTTCGACCACCCAAAAATACACCCACGTCAGCCTGGACAAATTGATGGAAGTTTATGACAAGGCCCATCCCAAGGCCTGAAGCGAAAAAATATTTTCGAAGGCCCTCTTGACTTGGGGTGCCTTCGATTCCAAATAAAGCCGACGGAGTATCCATTGTCGTCTACAATCCATGCCACCACTATCTTAGCCGTCCGCCGCGGGTCCCAAGTTGCCATCGCCGGCGACGGTCAGGTTTCAGTCAACAATACGATTATGAAATCGGGCGCCCGCAAAGTGAGGCGGATGCGCGAAGGCAAGGTCATCGCCGGATTCGCCGGCTCGGCGGCCGACGCCTTCACTCTCTTCGAAAAGTTCGAATCCAAGCTTGAAGCCTACGGCAACAACCTGACCCGAGCCGCGGTCGAGCTGGCCAAGGATTGGCGGACCGATCGGGTGCTGCGCCGGCTTGAGGCGATGCTGATCGTGGCCGACAAGGAAAAGACTTTCACCGTTTCGGGCACCGGCGACGTGATCGAGCCCGACGACGGCATCACCGCCATCGGCTCCGGCGGGCCCTACGCTCTGGCCGCCGCCCGAGCCCTGGTGCGCCACACCGAGCTCAGCGCCAAGGAGATCGCCTTGGCCGGCATGAAGATCGCCGGCGAAATCTGCATCTACACGAATGACCAGATTACGGTCGAAGAGCTGTCATCCTGAGCGCAGCGAAGGATCCACTAC
>JBIOXX010000410.1:0-2930 GCA_044869875.1 bacterium
TCGTCGCAATCCTCGACGCCTTGCTCGATGAAGCCGTCGCCGCAGCTCGCCGGCCGGCAAGTTCCGCTCGGTCCGCTGGGACAGGCGTCGGTCAGGTCGTTGTTGCCGTCGTCGCAGACTTCGGTGCCGCCCTGCTGGTTCCAGAGGAAACCGTCGCCGCAGCGGGCCGGTTGGCAGTTGCAGCAGGCGTCATTGTCGTTGGCGTTGCCGTCGTCGCAGCCCTCGCTGCCGCCGTCGGTGTTCCAGACGATGCCGTCGCCGCAATCGGCCGGTTGGCAGGTTCCGGAAGGACCGCTGGGGCAGGAGTCATTGAGCACGTTGTCGCCGTCATCGCAGCTTTCGCTGCCGCCATCGGTATTCCAGGTAAAACCGTCGCCGCAGCTGGCCGGGTCGCAGCTTCCATCGACTCCGTCGGGACAGGAATCGCTGGTGTCGGAATCGCCGTCGTCGCAGCTCTCGTCGAAATTGATCAGACCGTTGCCGCAGATCTGGACCTCGTCCTCGTAGAATTGCTCGCAGTTGAGCGCGGTTTGGGTGCAATTGGCCAGGCCCTCGTCGGGGTCGGCGCCGTTGGCGGCGTTGTAGCAGAAGACCGCGCCGCGGGACTCGCCGGGCGGGATCGATCCCAAATTAGCGGCGATGGTCACCGCGAAGTCCTGATTCGGCACGCCCAAGGTCAGGTCGCCGACTTGACCGCTGGCGCCTTGGAAGAAGCCGGCTCGGACTAGGTCGCCGCCGTCGAGGATCTCGCAGGATCCGAAGGCTCCGCTGCAGCTCTCCAGCCGGTATTGAGCGAGGGCGCCGCGGAGGAGGCTGACGCCGACGGTGGTGTTGGTCGGGTCGAGCGGAGCTTGTTCCTGCTGGAAGACGGTCGGCAGCTCGCTGTCGTCATAGCCGACTCGGGCATCGGCGCTCTTCAAGTCGACGTCGAAGTCATTGGACAGGCCGATCCGGGCTTGAACCGTCCCGCTGCTGCCGTTGAAGACCCGGTATTCGACGATGACGAATGGGTCGCCAGCTGCAGCGGAAGTATAGCTGACCTGCTCGACGGTCAGGCCGCTCAAGGCGCCTTCATAACTAACCGGAGTCGGCGGACTGTTGCTGGCCAAGCCGACCTCGCCGGCACCGGAGGTCAGCGGCAGACTGTTCAAGTCGAAGAGCTGGATTCCGCTGCCGCTGCCGAAGTCGCCTGCCACGCCGTGACCGGCAAAGCCATTGTCGACGGTCGGGCCGTCGACGCCGTCATCGGCGAAGAGGAAGAGGGTTCCAACCGCCGATTGATCGACGTCCCTTAGGTTAAGGTAATAAGAAAGGTCGTTGCCGCCGTTGTCGATCGAACCGCCGGCGTCGTCAATATAGAAGCTGTTTCGATTGTCACCGGCGAAGGTGTGGCGGATGTCGCCGGCGTGAACGACACTGCCCGATCCAGCCAAGGCCAGGCAGGAGAGGGCGAGCAAGCTGCGTTTCATGCGAAGGTCTCCTTAAGGTGTGTACCCTTCGCATTGGATAAGGGTGGATGAAGCCCTTGGAAGAACTTCTGTGTAACAGCGAGAAATTTTTTATGCAAAGGAAAAGGGGGTCGCCGACGGAGCTTAAGCTCACTTCGGCTTATAACTTGACCCGAAGACGTAGTCCCACATCGGGGTGGTGACGCCGAAGCTGCCGTTGGGATGCTTGAAATGATGCTGGAGGTGGTAGCGCTTGAGGTAGCGGGCCAGTGCCGACTTCGCGTTGTACTGATGGGCGCCGTAATGGCACCACTCGTAGGCGATGTAGCCGATCAGGACCCCGGCGTGAAGCATCAGGGCGGTGCTGACGTTCCAGGTGAAGGCCAGCAGCAAGAGGAAGATCGGGAAGCTGAAAATGAGACTGACCAGCGGCGGGGCGATGATCAGGTTCTTGACCTCGGTGTCGCGGTGATGAGCCATGTGGAGGCCGGAGGCGATGGTCTTCCAAGGCTCCTTGACTTGAACCAGATGGAAGACGAAGCGGTGCAAAACATACTCGATCAAGGTCCAGACCAATACCCCCCCCAGAATCAGGGCACTGGTCGAGAACCAGGATCGAGCTTGTAAATCTAAGGAAAGAGCGAAGAGGAGGATGGCCAGCGGGCCGAACAGCAGGGTCGGACCCCAAGGATGGGCGAAGCGAAAAAATAAGCGTTGCTTCAAGTCGACCGCGGGCTTTAAGGAAGATTCAGCATTCATTTGGTCATCTCCTAACAAAGTAACCAATCGGTTACAATCTTTAAAAGTTGCGCGAATTTTGTCAAGGGAGAATCCATGCCTCGCCCCGCTAAACCCGCGAAATCCAAGGCCGCCAAGGGCCGGGAAGCCCCGCCCCAAAAGCGGGACCCGGTCAAAACCCGTGAAAATATCCTGACTTGGGCGACCAAGGCCTTCGCCAAGTCCGGCTTCCTTGGAACCAGCCTCAGCGAGATTTTGGAAAAGGCCAAGGTCAACAAGCGGATGATTTATCATTACTTCAACAGCAAGGAGGGCCTCTACCGGGCGGTTCACATCCAGCAGTGGCAGGCTCTGGAGGCCTGGTTCGCGGTTCGGCTCAGCCAAAGCTCCCAAGGCGGCGCCTTCCCGCTGGAGAGCGAGGAGCTACTCGACGAGGCTCTAACCATCTTTCACGAGTTCATCGCCCACAACCAAATCTTCGTTCGTCTTCTCATGTGGGATGGGCTCGAAGGCGGCATCGTCTCGCGGAGCATCTGGAAGGACATCCGCGGACCGATCTATCACCGGATGGAAGCGCTGATTCAAATGGCTCAAAGCGCCGGCCTGATGAGCCCCGAATTGAAGCCCAGCCACCTCATCGTCACCTTCATGGGCGCGATCTCCTTTTACTTCGCCTACTCCAACAGTCTCGAGGACATCTTCCACCGCCCGCCGCTCAGCCCCGAGATGCTGGCCGAGCGCAAG
>JBIOXX010000411.1:0-4591 GCA_044869875.1 bacterium
GGGCTTGGAGCTGCTTCGCGAAGCCGACGACATCCTGGTTGGCGAGATCAAGGCCGCCGATTGGTACTACAAGGTTTGGCAGTCCTTCGCGGTCCTGCTGCCGATCAAGACCGTGGGCGTGATGGGCGACGAGCGGACCTATGAGAATGTTTTGGCGATCCGCTGCGTGACCAGCGTCGACGGGATGACCGCCGACTGGGTGCCGCTGCCGCCGGAGCTCCTGGGCCGGGTTTCGAGCCGGATCATCAATGAGGTGCGAGGGATCAATCGAGTCGTTTACGACATCTCCTCGAAGCCACCGGCGACGATCGAATGGGAGTGATCCGTGGATTTCGTCCACCTTCATGTGCATTCGCAGTATTCCCTCCTCGAGGGCGCGATCACCCACGACTCCCTTTGTAAGCGGGTCCGTGAGCTCGACATGAAGGCGGTGGCGGTGACCGACGCCGCCAATATGTTCGGCGCCCTCGAGCTCTACGAGACCGCCAAGGCCGCCGGCATCAAGCCCATCTTCGGCGCCGAGGTCTATTACCTGACCGGCGGCAGCCTCGAGTCCCGCGACGCCAAGCGCAAGGACCATTTCCTCGCCAACCTCATTCTTCTCGTCCAGAATAAGACCGGCTACCAGAACCTTTGCCGCCTGCTCAGCCTGGCTCACCTCAAGGGCTTCTATTACAAAGCTCGGGTCGACAAAGAGGTCCTGCGCCAGCACTCCGAAGGCCTGATCGCGATCTCGGGCACCTTGCACGGCGAAATCCACCGCCGCTGGATGAAGAGCGAGACCGAGGAGGCGAGGTCGGCCCTGACTTATTTGGCCGAGACCTTCCCCGAGCGCTTCTATCTCGAGTTGCAGGACCACGGTATCACCGCCGAGAAGAAGCTCAACGAGACTCTGCCGGCTCTGGCCAAGGAATTCGGCGTTCCCTTGGTGGCGACCAACGATTGCAAATATCTCAAGCGCGAGGACTACGAAGCCCATCTTGCCCTCCAATGCATCCAATCCGGCCGCACCCTCCACGAGGAAGAGGAGCGGGCCGAGTATTTGAGCGAGCAGCGCTACCTCAAGTCCCCCGAGGAGATGATTAAAGACTTTAAGTCTTATGATCAAGCTATTGAAAATACTGTAAAAATAGCCGAGCAATGCAGCTACGGCTTCACCGACAAAAACTACTATTTTCCGAAGTACGATCCGCCGGTGGGCGAGGACTTGGACAGCTATCTCCGCCGCCGCAGCTTCGAAGGTTTCGAAGAACGCTGGCCCGAGATCACCGCTCGTTTCGAAAACGTGCCGCCGGGCCTGCGCGAAACCTATCTCGAGCGCATTAAAGTAGAGCTTGAGATCATTTGCCCGATGGGTTTCTCGGGCTATTTCCTGATCGTCTCCGACTTCATCAATTACGCGAAGAATCAAAAAATTCCGGTGGGCCCGGGCCGCGGTTCGGCCGCCGGCTCCTTGGTCGCCTACTGCCTCAAGATCACCGACATCGATCCGCTGCCCTACGACCTGCTCTTCGAGCGATTCTTGAACCCCGAGCGGATCAGCATGCCCGACATGGACATCGACTTCTGCATGAACCGGCGCGACGAGGTCATTCGCTACGTCCGGGAAAAGTACGGCCACGTTTCCCAGATCATCACCTTCGGAAAGATGAAGGCCAAGGCCGTCATCCGCGACGTCGGCCGGGTCTTGGATCTGGCCTACGGCGAGGTCGACAAGATCGCCAAGCTGGTGCCCAACACCCTCAACATCACCTTGGAAGAGGCTCTCAAGCAGGAGCCCCGGCTCCAGGAATTGGAAAAGCAGGACCCCGGGGTAAAGCGGCTGCTCCAGATCGCCCGTTCTTTGGAAGGCCTGACCCGCCACGCCTCGATGCACGCCGCCGGCGTCGTCATCGCCGACCGGGCCCTGACCGAATTTTGCCCGCTCTATAAAGGCCCCGACAACGAGGTCATCACCCAGTTCGACATGAAGGGCGTCGAGAAGATCGGCCTGGTCAAATTCGATTTCCTCGGCCTTAAAACCCTTACTGTCCTCGACGTGGCGGTGAAGATTCTCAAGCGGACTCGGAGCTTTGAGCTGAAGCTTAACGAGATGCCGCTCGACGACGCCAAGGTCTACCAGAGTCTCTGCCAGGGCGACGGATTGGGCATCTTCCAACTCGAATCCAGCGGGATGCGCGACCTGCTGGTGCGGCTCAAGCCCAACTGCTTCGAGGACATCATTGCCCTGGTCGCCCTCTACCGTCCCGGCCCGCTGGGCAGCGGCATGGTCGACGACTTCATCAACCGCAAGCACGGCAAGACCGAGATCACCTACGAGCTGCCCCAGCTCGAGCCGATCTTGAAGAGCACCTACGGCGTCATCGTCTACCAGGAACAAGTCATGCAGATCGCCAGCGCCCTGGCCAATTACAGCCTCGGCGAAGCCGACCTGCTGCGCCGAGCCATGGGCAAAAAGAAGCCCGAAGAGATGGCCAAGCAGCGCGAGCGTTTCCTCGAGGGCGCCAAGGCCAATAAGATTCCGCCCAAGAAGGCCGAGAAGATATTCGACCTGATGGCGAAGTTCGCCGAATACGGCTTCAACAAGTCGCATAGCGCGGCCTACGCCATGGTCAGCTACCAGACCGCCTACCTCAAGACCCATTACACCGTGGAGTACATGGCGAGCCTGCTGACCCACGAAATGCAAAACACCGACAAGATCCTGGTCTATATCAACGATTGTCGGGAGCGCGGCATCGCGATCCGGCCGCCCGATGTTAATGCCAGCTATAAGTTCTTCTCGGTCGAAGGTCCGACCGAGATCCGTTTCGGCTTGGCGGCGGTCAAGGGCGTCGGCGACACCGCCATCGAGTCGATCATGGAGGCTCGGGAGGCCGGCGGAAAATTTCAGACCCTCTTCGATTTTTGCGAGCGGGTCGACCTGCGGCGGGTGAACAAGAAGGTCTTGGAGTCGCTGATCAAGTGCGGGGCCCTCGACGGAATGGGCGAGAGGGCGCCGCTGATGGCGGCCCTCGACATCGCGATGGATTGGGGAACCCGCCACCGCGACGAGATGAGGGTCGGCCAAACCAGCATGTTCGCGCTCTTGCCGGCCCATGAGGCCGTGCCCCAGCTTCCCAATACCCAAGAATGGCCCGAGGGCGAGAAGCTGGCCTTCGAGAAGGAGGCGCTGGGCTTCTACATCACCGGCCATCCGCTCCGACGCTACAAGGACCAGATCCAGCGCCTCGCTTCCTTCGACACCCGCAAGTGCACTCAGGCGGTCGACAAGTCCGAAGTCGGGCTCTGCGGCATGGTCGTGGCGATGAAAGAAATCCTGACCAAGAAGGGCGCCCGGATGGCCTTCCTGACGCTGGAGGATTTGACCGGAACCATCGAGGTGGTGGTATTCAGCGATCTCTTTGCCCAAGCCTCGACCCTGCTCAAATCCGACGTTCCGCTCTTCGTCAAGGGCAACGTCGACCACAACGACGAGGCGACCAAGATTTTGGCCCGTGAGATCATCTCGCTGGAGCAGATGCGCCTCCAAAAAACCAAGGCCGTGCACTTGACCGTTCGCCAGGACCTGATGACCCGGGAAGCGCTGGAAGAATTTAAGCGCTTGCTGGCGCGATATCCCGGCAAATTGCCGGCCTTCCTGCATTTGGTGGGACCTTCGGAAAGGGAAACCATCTTGGCCTTGCCCCCCGATTTGGAGGTCGGACTTTGCGACGATTTCATCGGTGAGGTCGAGCGGATGTTCGGGGCTTCTTCCGTCCTATTGAATTGATGTTGTCTTGTTTCACGAATCCGGTAATATAAAAGCATCCTGAGAGGATAGGAGGTACTTCGCTGATTGGATAAAAATAAAAGACCCGTTGAACGCGCCATCTTGGTCGGCATCCGTCACCCCCGCCAGAGCACCCTCGACGCCCGCGAATCGCTCTTCGAGCTAGAACGCCTCGTCCATACCGCCGGGGCTCTCGTCGTCTCCACCACCCAACAAGAATTGAAAAAAATCGAGCCTTCGACCTTCATTGGTAAAGGTAAACTTGAGGAAATCGCGGAAATGGTCCGCGAGACTCAAGCCGATACGGTGGTCTTCGACGAGGACCTGTCGCCGGGACAGAATCGCAACCTCGAGGAAAAACTACGCTGCAAGGTGGTCGACCGGACCGGCCTGATACTCGACATTTTCGCCCAGCATGCCCATTCCAAGGAGGGCAAGCTCCAGGTCGAACTCGCCCAGTGCATGTACCTCATGCCCCGGCTGGTCGGCCAGTGGGCCCACTTCGGCCGTCTCGGCGGCGGCATCGGCACCCGGGGTCCCGGTGAAACTCAGTTGGAAGTCGATCGCCGGCGAATCCGGGAGCGGATTTCGCGGATCAAGGGACAGCTCGAGAGGGTCGAAGTATCGCGCCAATTGCACCGTCAAAAACGGGCCGGCGTCCCGATCCCGACCGTGGCGATGGTCGGATACACCAACGCCGGCAAATCGACCTTGATGAACTACCTCACCGATGCCGGGGTCTTGGTCGAAGACAAGCTTTTCGCGACTCTCGATCCCAAGGTCAGCCGGCTCTCTTTGCCCTCGGGCCGGGAGGTCCTG
>JBIOXX010000412.1:0-5117 GCA_044869875.1 bacterium
CATTCTTACACCCAAGGCTTCGCGGTGGCCTATTCCGATCGGATACGAGGCTGGCTGCGCGACAATGCAGTCGAAGTGCCAGCAGAATTCCTCGCTAGCCCCCAGCAAATCGCCGACCGGGCAAGCTTTTTAACGAGCAAAGTTGCCTCAACTTTTGCATTACCGACGAATCAAGCCAGTCGCCTCGTCGAACTAATGATGCGTGAGGAGCCTTCGAAAAAACCTGGGCAACAGAAAGGGCAGCTCTACGAGGGAGAATTTCCCAAGACGGATCCCCAAGGGTGGTCCCACAATCAGGACCTTAATAATCTACGGGTCAAAACTATCTTGAATCATGCAGGCATGCCCGACCTTTCCATTCCCTGGTTCAAAGAGGTCGTCATTCAACTGGCCGCCGAATGCCGGGTGCCGATACCGTTATACTCGATGCGGCCGATTTATGGGCGGCTAACCAGAGGCTTGAAACCAATCACCGAAGAGTTTACCGAGAGTGACTGGATGGCGCTTCATCGACTTCGCGACGCGGTCTGGGGACCTTGGCGCCTGCCTTGGGAAGAAATCCCTTAACGGATCTTCTCGGCGCTCGATTCCCAATTTTTTCCATCAAAGGGCAAAATCTCGAAGGCGTCGGTAAAATCCTCGTCGAGACAGCGGATGTTGACGTCCCACCGGTCGGGATGGGAGCGGGGCCGGTAGAAGGGATGCATGCCGCAGTGCCGGCAGAAGAGGTGACGGGCGACGCCGGTGTTGAAGCGGTAATCGCTCAAGGCCTCCTCGCCTTGTAGTAGGGTAAAATCTTCCTCCGGAACGATGAGATGAAGAAAGCCCTTCTTGCGGCAGATGCTGCAGTTGCAATCGTAGGCTTTTCTCTCCCGGACTTGGACTTGGAAGCGGACTTTGCCGCAGTGGCAACCGCCACTCATTGTCGCGATGTCGCTCATGCTATCACCTCAAATTTTTAGGACGATCTTGCCCTGGACGTGCTTGCCTTCGATCAGCTCGTGGGCCATGGCCGCTCCCTCGAGCGGAAAAACTTTTTCCAGCTTCACCTTCAGTTTTCCGGCTTCGGCCCATTCGCGGAGTCGGTCGAGCTGGCTGCTCTCCGGCCGGACGAAAATATAATGAGGAACCAAGCCGCGCTGGCGGAAATAGTCTTCCTTTAGGGACAGGATCGAAGTCAGGCGGCCGCCTTTCTTCAAGATCTCGGCGCTGTCGATTTGGGTTTGACCGCCGACGGTGTCGAAGACCGCGTCGATGCCCTCAGGATGCAGCCGCCGAACTGCCCTGGTGAAATTCTCTTGGGTGTAATCGATGATCTCGTCGGCGCCGAGCCGGCGGAGATATTCATGGTGCCGGGCGCTGGCGGTGGTGATCACCTCGGCGCCGACGTTCTTGGCTAGCTGGATGGCGAAGCTGCCGACACCGCCGGCGCCGGCATGGATCAAGATTGTCTCGCCTGCCTTAAGCTTGATCCCTTCGAAGAGCGATTGATAGGAAGTGAGGCCGGCGAGCGGAAAGGCCGCGGCCTCTTCGAAAGAGACATTCTTCGGCTTTAATGCGAGATGCTCGCGTTTGAGCAGGATGAACTCGCCGTAAGTGCCGTCGTGGAGGATTTCCTTCCTACAATACGCAAAGACCTCGTCACCGGTCTTGGCGAAATGGGCTTTTTCGCCGACGCTCTCGACGACGCCGGCGGCGTCCCAACCTAAGACGATGGGGAAGGCACGGGGCATCCGGCCTTCGAAGAGTCCCTCGCGGATTTTCCAATCGACCGGATTGACGCCGGCGGCGCGAATCCGGACCAAGACCTCTTGAGGTCCGGGTTTGGGCAAAGCCAGGTCCAATCGCTCAATAACCTCGGGTCCGCCGAACCTTTGAATTCCCATCGCTTTCATGAGGGGAATTTGCTCCATTCGGCGCGCCAGGTAAATCGCGTTTTTTGGGCCTTAACTTCGTCCTTTAGGGCCGGTCCCATTCAAGCAATCCCTAAATCCGCATCGCGGAAAGAAAGGAAGAATATGCTAGGAAGGAAATACCTCCTGATCGGGGCTCTCTCTTTGGGACTCCTTGGCTCGGCTCCGGCCGCTTTCGCTAAAGACGGTGGCGTCTGCAAACCCGACGTCGAAAAATTCTGCAAGAACGTCGAAAAGGGCGACGGACGCATTCACCAATGCCTGAAAACAAACCAAGACATGCTTTCGCAACCCTGCAAGGACCGGATGGAAAAAGCCCGGCAGCGGCGGATCGCTTGCAAGGATGACGCCGTGAAATTCTGCAAGGACGTCCCTCGGGGCAAGGGCCAGATGAAGGCCTGCATGAAGACGCACGAGAGCGAGCTTTCCCCGGCTTGCAAGGCGCTGATCTAAATATCCAAATCCTCGCGGACCAGGGCTCCGCGTTTAAAACGCGAAGGGCTGAGGGCCGCGGCGTCGAAGCTGCTGAAGCGACCTTCGGTGATGAGCTCAGCCAAGGCCAGACTCAGGGCATAAGACTGCATCACGCCGCGGCCGGTGGCCGCTCCCAACTCGTAGACGTTGTCGAGGCCTTCGGCCTCTCCCAAGACCGCGCTCTTGTCGGGACCAACGGCGTAGAGCCCGGCCCAGCCGCGGACATGGTGGATGGCGTCGAAGTGACGGCGGCCGCCGCGGCGGTAGAGCCGGAGCCAGATCTTGCGGTCGAAGAATTTCTCGCCGTCGTAGCGGAAGGAGTAGCCCGGCTTCTCGTCGCGGTTGGAGTAGCCGGCGAGGATGAGGCCACTGTGGCTTCCCTCGGGATGGAAGTAGAGGCCGGAACTGTCGACCACCATGCCTCGACCCGAGAGATCCTCGGCTTGGCTGGAAAAGAGGGCGATTTGGCGGCGCACCGGTTCGATTGGCAGCGGCTGGCCGTAATGGCCGGAGCTGAGCTTGAGCCAAGCTCCGGTGCAATTGACGAGGATCTTGGGATAAAGCCGCTCTTCCCGCCACTCGGCGTCGAGCCGATGTTCGGTGAGCAGGCTTTCCAATTCGCTTTCGCCGGGCGGCCGCTCGCGGAGTCGGACCTGGACTTCGCGGGCGAGCCGGCCTTGGCAAATTACGCCGCTCAAATAGCTGCGGTCTTGAAAGTGAACTCCGGCCTCCTTGGCCTTGGAGCGATACCATTCCTTTAAAAGATGAGGGTCGAGCAGGCCGTCCTTCGGCGAGAAGGTCGCGCCGGCAATTCCTTTCCAGTTTTCGAATTCCTTGAGTCGAGGGTGAGCCTCTTCGGGTGAGAGATACTCTACCGGAATGCCGAGGCGCTGGTAGAGTTCGCGCTTCCGCTGGGCGATCTTCCAGCGCCGGGCCGAGTAAAGGAAGAGATAGCCTCGTTGGAAGAATTGGATTTCCTCGGCGATGCTCTCGAAGAATTGAAGCGAGAGCCAAGCCAGCTCGGCATTGAGCGGATGCCACCAGGTGGCCCGGGCGCCGCCGGCATTGCGTTCCGAGGAACTATAAGATCCGGCCAGGTCGGGATCGATCACGAGGATGGAGCCGGCTTGTTTGCGGGCCAGCTGCCAGGCCAGGGCCGAGCCGAGGATGCCTCCGCCAACGATGAGGATGTCGGGGCGGTCGGGTTGCATACCGACATTTTATCGATCACTTCTTGCCAAATCCACCACCACCTGGGGTTTCGATGCGCAGAGTCTCTCCAGCGTGGAAACAGCGCTCGAATTTCGAGGGTAGCTTCAGTTTCAGCTCCGGTCCCTTGCCGTTGGCGGCGGTGGCCCAATTGGCGCCGGTCTCGCCGGGCCTGCCGCCTTGCAAACCGTAGGGTTTTCGATGTCGCCGGTCGCTCAAAACCGTGACCTCGGTATCCTCCAAGAAAACATAATCGCGAACCAAGCCGTCGCCGCCGCTTTGCCGGCCCTTTCCGCCGGAGCCGCGGCGAATTCGGTAAGCGCCGATCCGCACCGGCAGCTCGTTCTCCAGCGCCTCGATCGGCGTGTTGAGGGTGTTGGTCATGTGGCTGTGGGTGGCGCTCAGCCCCGGCCGTTTCGGCCCGGCCCCAATGCCGCCGGCCAAGGTTTCGTAATAAGCGAAGGTCTCGTTGCCGAAGGCGACGTTGTTCATCGTGCCTTGGCTCGCCGCCGGAATGACTCGGGGCAGAGCCTTGGCCAGCGCGCCAAAAAGGACATCGACCAGTCGCTGACTGGTCTCGACGTTGCCGCCGGCCACCGGCGCCGGATAGCGGGCGTTCAGCACCGTGCCTTTGGGCGCGAAGACCTCGATCGGCTCCAGCGAGAGCAGGTCTTCGCCGGTCAGGGACCGCACCAAGCAGCGAAAGACGTAGGCCACCGCTGAAAGAGTGATGGCGAAGGTCGCATTGACCGGGCCGGCGGTCTGGGGAGCCGAACCGCTGAAATCCACCTTCACGCCGCGCGGTCCGACCGCGATCTCGACCGCCAAGCGGACCGGATCCGGGCCAATGCCGTCGTCGTCGAGCCAATCTTCGAAGCGGAATTTTCCGCGGGGAAGGGAGCTCAAGGCACGGCGGGTCAACTCGGCTTCGTAACGGCGGAGCTCGCGCATCATGGTCTGGAGCCGATTTTTTCCGTAGAGCTCCCGCATTTGGGCAAGGCGCTCGGCGCCGAGGCGATTGGCCGAGATTTGGGCCTCGAGATCGGCTCGCCGTTCCTCGGGACGGCGAACTTGGCGAAGAAAGTTTCGGAGGAAGGCTTGGTTCCAGCGGCCCTTTTTCAAAAGCAGAGTCGGGGGAATGACCACGCCTTCGTCTTCCAAGCGAGTCGCCAGCGGCATCGAACCCGGCGTCTTTCCGCCGACGTCGCTGTGGTGGGCCCGGTTGGCGGCGTAAAAGAGGGGCCGGCCGCGGCCCTTTTCGAAGATCGGCGTGACCACCGTGATGTCGGGCAGATGGGTGCCGCCGCGATAGGGATCGTTGAGCAGGACGACGTCGCCGGGCCTAAGCCGGAAGGCCTTCAAGGCGGCCTTCACGCTGAGCGGCATCGAGCCCAAATGCACTGGGATGTGGGCGGCCTGCGCCGCCATGGAGCCGGAGGCGTCGAAGATCGCGCAGGAGTAATCGCGGCGCTCCTTGATATTGGGCGAGAAGGCGCTGCGGCCGAGCAGGGCGCCCATTTC
>JBIOXX010000413.1:0-2893 GCA_044869875.1 bacterium
TAAATGGGGTTAGGCCGCCTCGGTGGCAGGGTAATCGAGGTCCCGAGACCTCGCTTCCGAAACGGGCCCCGGGATACCCGGAGCTAAAACCTTGTTAATACTCGGCTTTTCGATGATTCTTTCGCAGAGACTTGGTATTTCTTTTGCAAAAAGCTCAACTGCACACCAAAACAATCCCGATATTTTAATCGCGGACGGGGGCATCCTAATGAAGGAGTCCCATGAGCTGCCCCCAAATTTCGTCCCACGTCGTTTCCATTCGCCAAGAAAGTCCGGAAGGTCGGCCTTCCCGCACCTCGCGCCGCCGTCGCCCTGAGGAGAGCCGCTCCTCTTCCTTTTCCGGCGGAAATCCTTCCAGCCACTTGGCCAGCCGAGTTTGCGGCGGAAGCAGCGCTTCGCGAGGCCCGGCTCGATCCCTGACCAGCATTCCCGGGCTTTTGAGCCAAGCTCAGCATCATGCTTCGGCGGCTGCCGAAAGCGACGCTCTCGATGCCGGAGGCTCGGAGCTGAACCGCGGAGTCGAAGCTTACAATGCCGCCGTCCTAGCTTGGCGGACCTACGAGCTCAGTCGTTCCGCCGGATCGCCGCCCTCAGGCTTAATTCGCAGTGTGTCGTGGAGCCGGGCCCGCGAGCAGCTTTTGGCTGCTGCTGAACTCCGTGGCTATCGCCTTCGCGATCTCGAAGATGCGCCCTCCGATCAACTAGTCTTCCGGCCCTCGGAATCCGGAACCGCTTCGCCGCGCATGAGCCAAGCCCAGGTCTCGAGTGCGGTGCTTCGCTTGACCCGTATCCGCAACCGGATTCGGGAGCTGGACCGGATCGAGGATGACTTCGCTCGCCCGATGACCGAGCGGCTTCGGGCCGCCGCTTCGGCGGTGGCCTTGGTTCGCCAAGCCGCCGGCTTGGTCGAACGGATTCGAGCCGAGGCCCCGAATCCCCGCGATCCTCGCATTCTGCGCCTTAGCAGCGAGATCTTGCACGCCGCTTGCGACGATCCGAATACGGCGACGGTGGCGTCTCACACCGATCCGGAATGGGTGGCGAGCACCGCTCGCCTCTATCAAAGCACGGCAAGAGGCGCGATCGACTCGGCTTTCCAGGACCGTGGCGAAACTGGAACTTCCAACCGCGTGCTTCTGGCCCGACTTCATCTTTTGCGGGCCCGACGGGCTTCCTTGGCCTTGACCTTGTCGAACGATCCGGCGACCGGAGCGCGGATCGGCGCCGAGCTTCAAGCCGAACGGGTGGGGCTGCAGCGCGACTTGCTCCGCCAGCAGAGCCGCATCGTCCGCGATCAAGTCCGGGAGGCGAACCGGCTGCTGGCCCGGGCCGATGCCGTCTTGGGCCGACCCCATCGCCGGGTTTCGGCGGAACGACTCGAAGCCGCTCGCGCCGACTATCGTCGTGGCCGGGAAATCCTGCTTTACTTGTCGGAATTATCGACCGGGGATTCCCGGGTCAGCCGCTTGCGCCAGGATCGGCGTTGGGCCCGGTTGGAGAGCGCGGCTACCGGAAGCGCGGCCTAGGCTCAGCGCCCCTCGAATTTCGGCGTCCGCTTTTCTTGAATCGCCTTCACGCCTTCTTGCAAGTCGTTGGTTGCGAAGCTCCGGGCTTGTCCGCCCGATTCGTAGTCGAAGACTTCTTCCAAGCTGGCCAAGACTGCGCGCTGCACGCCCTTCTTCATGATCTTCAGAGCCAGCGGGGCGTTGGCCGCGATCTGGGCGGCGATCTCGCCGACCTTGGCTTCGAGCTCGGCAGCCGGAAAGACTTCGTTGACCAGGCCGAGGCGCTTGGCTTCGTCGGGACCGAAAGTCCGGGCGGTGAAGAGCAGCTCGGCGGCCACCGCCGGCCCGGCCAGCTTGGTCAGCCAGTAGAGTCCGCCCATTCCCGAGCTAAGCCCGATCTTGGCGAAGTTGGCCGCCAGCTTGGCGTTGTCGGCAGCATAGCGCAGATCGCAGGCCAGGGCAATGAGGAGCCCGGCGCCGATGGCCGGACCGTTCAACATCGCGATGGTTGGAACCTCGATGTCGCGGAGCTTGAGAAACTTGGAGTAGAACTCGATCATCTCGCGCTTGTTCTGGTCGAAGCCCTGTTTGGCGTGGTCGAGGATGAATTGGAGGTTGCCGCCGGCCGAGAAGGCCCGCCCGGCGCCGGAGATCACCACCACCCGCAATTCGGGATCGGCGTTGAGCTGAGGAACCACCGCGGCGATGGCGTCGCCCATCGCCGGGGTCATGGCGTTCAATTCTTGGGGGTTATTCAGGGTCAAGCGGCCGATCGGACCGTCTTTTTCGAAGAGTGTGAGCGACATAAAAATCCGTTGAAGAATGCCAGGCCCCATGCCAGAGGGATGAGCCATGAGCGTTGAAGTCCTTGGCACTTCCTTAGATCCGCGTTCCGCCGACTTTCAAGCAAATTCCGATTATCAGCGGGGCCTGGTGCGCGAGCTGCGCGAACGGCTGGCTGCGGTTAAAGCCGGTGGCGGCGAGGACGTGGTAGCCAAGCATCGGAAGCGCGGCAAGCTTCTCGCCCGGGAGCGGATCGAAGCCTTGCTCGATCCCGATTCGCCCTTCCTCGAATTTTCCACCTTGGCCACCCACGGCATGTACAACGGCGAAGCACCGGGCGCCGGCATCGTCACCGGCATCGGCTTGGCTCACGGCCGCGAGATTTTGGTCATCGCCAACGACGCCACGGTCAAGGGCGGAACTTACTACCCGATCACGGTGAAGAAGCACCTTCGGGCCCAGGAGATCGCTTTCGAGAATCGGCTGCCCTGCGTTTATCTCGTCGACTCGGGCGGCGCCTTCCTGCCGCTGCAGTCCGAAGTCTTTCCCGACAAGGAGCATTTCGGGAGAATCTTCTTCAATCAGGCCACGATGTCGGCGGCCGG
>JBIOXX010000414.1:0-2913 GCA_044869875.1 bacterium
CCTTCCGCTCCAGCCAGATCAGGAAGGGCAGGATCTGCATCAGGACCAGGAAGGGAACCAAGATTTTGAGCGTGATGACTAGCATTTATTTGCTGATAACTTTTCCTTGGGCACCCAACGCCGCATAGCTAAAACCAAAGCTCTCTTCCAACAGGCTTTCGGCCGAGGGAATCCGCCATTCCTGACCCATCGCCCGGGCGATGGCTTCGATCCAGCGCCAGGCCGGCCGGATCTCGCCTTCGGGCTCCAAGGCCTTTTCGAACTTCTGAACTCGATTTTGAAAATTGGTGAAGGTGCCTTCCTGCTCGGCGAAGACCGCCGTCGGCAGGATCACGTCGGCGTATTCGGCCGCCTCGCTCGGATTGCTGGCGAGGAGGACGAAAAGCACCGGCTCCTCTTCCTTCAGCTTTTGAAGGTCGGCCTTGCTCAATCCTTCCAAGGCCACCACCACTTTAAGGTTGGTCCCGCCGCTGAATTTCTTGAAACCCAAATGCTCGACCCCGGCCCGGTTGGGGTTCTTGTCGGCCTTGATCAGGAAGTCATCGGAATAAGGATCTTCGACCTCATGGGCCGAATACTGGAGATCGCGAAGGCCCAGGCTCTCGGCCAGCTTCTTCAAGGCGGCGTTGTTCTCGTTGGACTCATAGGCCGATCCCAGGAAAACCACGTCTTCCGGGGCTAAGCGGGCGATGGCCTCGGCGGCTTCGCTGACCGCGTCCTCGACGCTGGATCCGGCCAGCTTTTCGTCGATCCGCAGCGCCGGGCGAAAGATCCGGTTCTCGTTAATGAAGGGGTAGGAAAGCCGGCCTTCGTCGCAGGTCCAGCATTGATTGACCGCCTCGTTCTCCCGCGGGAGGTAGCGGTAAACTTTACCGTCGTGGTGATTAATGTTGATGTTGCAGCCATTGGAGCAGCCGGTGCAGATCGAGGGCGTGCTCTTGAGAAACCAAACCCGACACTGAAAACGGAAGGGCTTGCTGGTCAGGGCCCCGACCGGACAGATATCGACGGTATTAAGCGAGTACTTGTTGTCGAGCTGCTTGCCGGGAAAGGTCGTCAAGGTCGAGTGGTCGCCCCGCTCGGCGACGCAAAGCTCGCCGGTCTTACTGATCTCCTCGCAGAAGCGGACGCAGCGGGTGCAGAGGATGCAGCGCTCGTCGTCGAGCATGACGTAGGGGCCGAGGTCGACCTTCTTCGGCTTTTTGACCTTCTCCTCGCGGAAGCGCGACTCGGTCAGCGTGTAATCCATGTAATACTGTTGAAGCTTGCACTCGCCGGCTTGGTCGCAGACCGGGCAATCGATCGGGTGGTTGATCAAAATGAACTCGAGGACGTTCTTCTGCAGGGCCTGGACCTTTTCGGTCTGGGTATGGACGACCATGCCCTCGGTGGCGACGGTGTTGCAGGAGATGGCCGGCTTGGGCATCTTCTCGATGTCGACCAGGCACATCCGGCAGTTGCCGGCGATGCTCAGCTTGGGATGGTAGCAGAAATGGGGAATCGCGATGCCGTTCTGATTGGCGGCTTCGAAGACGCTGGTGCCGTCGGCGACCGTAACCTGTTTTCCGTCGATGCTTAGAGTGGGCATAAGCTTAGGAGGCCTGTTCGATGTAAGCCTCAAACTCCTTCCGAAACTTCTTCACGTAGCTCCAAATCGGCATGGCCAGGGCATCGGCTAAGACACAGATCGTCTTGCCGGCCATGTTGTCGGCGTTGGCGACGAGCTGCTCGATGTCGCCGGGCCGGCCCTCCCCCGCCACCATCCGCTTCAGGATCTTGTAGGACCAGCCGGTGCCTTCGCGGCAGGGACTGCATTGGCCGCAGGATTCATGGGCATAAAAATGAGCCAGGTTGGCCAGGGCCTTCACCATGTCGACGGTCTCGTCCATCACGATGAGGCCGCCCGAGCCGAGCATCGAGCCCTTGGCGGCGCAGGCCTCGTAGTCGAGGGTCAGGTCTTCACATTCGGCGGCGGTGAGCACCGGGACCGAGGAGCCGCCGGGAATGACGGCCTTCAAGGCCTTGCCCTCGCGCATTCCGCCGCAATCCTCATAGATCAACTTCTTCAGCGGATAGCCTAGCGGCACTTCGTAGTTGCCGGGACGCTGGACGTGGCCGCTGACCGAGAAGAGCTTGGTGCCGGGGCTCTTTTCGGTTCCGAATTTGCGATAGCCGTCGGCGCCGTTTTCCAGGATGTAGGGCAGCGCCGCGATGGTCTCGACGTTGTTGATGACCGTCGGGCAGCCGAAGAGCCCAACCACCGCCGGGAAAGGCGGCTTGAGCCGCGGCCAACCGCGCTTACCTTCGAGCGATTCCATTAAAGCTGTTTCCTCGCCGCAGATGTAGGCGCCGGCGCCGCGATGGACATAAATGTCGAGATTGTAGCCACTACCCTGGATATTCTTGCCGAGATAACCCTTGGCATAGGCCTCGGCGACGGCCGCTTCGAGCCGGTGATAGGGAAAGACGAACTCGCCGCGGATGTAGATGTAAGCGGTGTGGGAGCGGATCGCGTAGCAGCAGATGACGATGCCCTCGATCAGCCGGTGGGGATCGAGCTCCATAATGAAGCGATCCTTGAAGGTGCCGGGCTCGCTCTCGTCGGCGTTGACGCAGAGGTACTTGGGCTTGGGATTGTCCTGGGGGACGAAGCTCCACTTCAGGCCGGTCGGAAAACCGGCGCCGCCGCGGCCGCGAAGGCCCGACTTCTTCACCTCTTCGACGACATCGACCGGCTGCATCGCGAAAAGCTTCTTGAGGGTCGCGTATCCGCCGCCAGCCTCGTAGACGCTCAGCTTATGGGCGTCCTTCACTTCCCAATTTTTAGTCAGGATCTTTTCCATTCTTCTCTTTCCCCTCCCCTTTGTAAGGGGAGGGTTAGGGAGGGGTAGAGAGCCGGCGCTATGCAAGAAT
>JBIOXX010000415.1:0-3081 GCA_044869875.1 bacterium
AACCAATAAAAACATTGTGTTTTATCTATGCGCCCCACAAATGTCAGACCCCCAAGAAAAGTCCTGGGGTGCCCATGCCCTAATTCACGGGGAAATGTTCACAGTTTGAGATTTTCACTCCGCGCTACCCTCAAGGATCAACTCATCCAGCGTCTGCGCGATATCGAAGGTCATCGCCGAATAATCCTGAGGCGAATGATACATGATCGAGGCCGAATTCTGGGTGTGGTCGAAGCCGAGGCAGTGGCCGATCTCGTGAGTCAGCAAGGGAACGTCGCGGACGTTCTCGGAGTGAATGAAAATAGCGCAGATCTGGCCCTCTTCGATCCGCAGAGCTCCGGCCCGGGCGTCATCCGTCAATAAATCCACATAGGGGCCGACATAGATCAAGAATTGCGCAGTGATGTCGTCGACGATCACCAAGACGCCGGGTGCGAGGTCGTTCCAAGCTTCCACCGCCAAGGCCAGGCTGCCGAAATCGGCCTGCTGCTCGTCGATCTCGGTGGCGAAGGAAATTCGATAAGGGGGAAAGAGCGCCTCGTAAACATTGGGCTCGCGAAGGTAGGCGTCCCAACCGCCGCAAGCGGTCAGGCTCAGGCAAAACAAAATGGCAAGGAGGTTGCGGCCCATGGGCGGGCCTTAGCCAAAAGCCGGAAGATCGGCAATCCCCAAAAAGTCGCTTAAACCGGGTCGATGCCTTCGCGGCCGGCCTGGACGATCGTTTCGGCGGCTTCGACGAGCTTCTCCTTGGTCTGATGGGCGGTGTTGGCGAGGCTTTCGGCGGCCTGCTGGGTCGCCTCGACGATTCGATCCAGCATCCCGATGTCGAGGTTGCCGTCCTTCACTAGATTGCGCTTCAAAGCGGCTTCGGGTGGCTTCCGCAAATCGCTGGCTAGGCCGACGAATTCCAGCCCCTTCAGGATATAATAAGTGATGTCGAGCTCCCACCAGAAGAAGCCCTGGTTGGCCGAGGCTTGAAAGTGATGGTGGTTGTTGTGCCAACCCTCACCGAGAGTGAGACAGGCCAGGAGGAAAGAATTCCGCGAGGTGTCGGTGGTCACGTAGCGCCGACGTCCGAAAACATGGGCCAGCGAATTGATGAAGAAAGTGCTGTGCCAGAGCAAAACCGTCGAGAGGAAGAAGCCGATCCACAGCGCGCTCCAACCGCCCAGCAAGAAAACCGCGACCCCGAGCAAAATCGGCGGCAGGGCCCAATACTTGTCGAGAAAACGCAGCTCCGGATACTTCGCGAAATCGGGAATCAGCGAATGGTCCGGCACATGGTACTTCTTGCACATGATCCAGCCGATGTGGCTCCACCAGAAACCCTTCTTCGGCGAATGGATATCCTCGGCCAAATCGGAATAACGGTGATGATGGCGGTGGTAGCCCGACCACCAGAGCACGCCTTTTTGCGAGGAAGTCATCGCCCCGAAGGCCATCAAAAATTGCATGACCCGGCCGAGCTTGTAGCTACGATGGGCGAAATAACGATGATAGCCGGCGGTGATGAAGAACATCCGGCCCCAGAGCAGGGCCAGGCAGAGAACCCAGTCGCCGAGCGTGGCGCCGGTCCAAATCGCCAGCAAGGGCATCAAATGGGCGATGACGAAGGGCGAAGAATGCAGCCACTGGACCTTTTCATCCGCGGCGCGCTCGATTGAAGTCTTCACGAAATCCCTGCTTTCTGCCCCTCGTTCATTCAGGATATTGAAGCAGAGTTACGATTTCACCTGCTCATTGTAAAGGTGAAATCTCCCGCAGCAGGATGGCCAAATCGACCGCCGGAAGAAAGGCGTTCAAGCCGGGAGTCATGGCGAGAAAAGTTTTTAAACTTTCCAAAAATTGATTGTCGCTCGTCGAAGCCGAGGCCGGCTCGATGGCTTTAGGCAGGGCCTTCTCGGCGCCTTTGACGGCGGCTTGGCCGGCGGCTTTAGCCGCGCCCCGGGCCGCCGGCCTGACGAAAGCCGGCATGGCCGCCAGACCGGCTCCGTTAATCAAGGCCGAAAAGTCGAACATCACCTGAAAGCCGGTCGGACTCACCGAGACTTCGGCCTTGACCCCGTTCATCAACGGAGTCGTCAGGACATTCTTCGGCCATAGCGGCGCGCCCAAAGGAATCTGGAGTTCATTTTTTGGCTGGTCACAAGATAAGAAACAAGGCTCGGCCATAGGTCCCCCAAAGAAAAGAAGAACCCCGAGCCTGGTTATTTATCGGTTGTCACGATTGAAGGTTGCGAAAAGAGGGGTCAGGCAGCCCGATGAGCCCGCCATTCGACTAAGCCTTTGCCAACCAGAGTTAGCAAAGCCAAAAGGGCCAAGAGCGAGGCGACCGCGAAGGCCGCCACCGTCTGGTGTTCGTCGTAGAGGATCTGGACCTGCAAGGGCATGGTGTTGGTTAGTCCACGAATGTGTCCCGAGACGACCGAGACCGCGCCGAACTCGCCCATCGCCCGGGCGTTGCAGAGGATCACGCCGTAGAGCAGGCCCCATTTCATGTTGGGTAGCGTCACTTTCCAGAAGGTCCGGAGGCCGCCGGCGCCCAAGGTCATCGCCGCTTCCTCTTCCTCGCGTCCCTGGGCCTGCATCAAGGGAATCAATTCGCGGGCGACGAAGGGAAACGTGACGAAGATCGTCGCCAGGATGATCCCGATCGGATGGAAGATGATCTTGGGCTGATTGTCGATCAAATAGAGGATCCAGCCGTAGCTCCAGCTATGCTGAACGAAGAAGCTCAGCAAGTGACCAAAGACCCATTGATATACCGGCCAGAAAAAGCCTTGAGCGCCGAAGAGCAGGATGAACACCATACCCGAGATGACCGGCGAGACGCTGAAGGGAAGATCGATGAGGGTGATAAGGAAATTTTTCCCCAAAAAATCGAATTTCGCGATGGCCCAGGCCGAGGCTAGTCCGAATAAAATATTGAGCGGCACCGCGATGCCGGCGGTGATCAGAGTCAGCTTGATGGCGGCCAAGGTTTCGGAATCGCCGACGATGGAGGAACCGTACTTGGCCCAGCCTTCGGAGAAGGCCTTGGAAAAGACCTCGACCAAGGGCACCACCAAGAAAAAGGCGAGG
>JBIOXX010000416.1:0-2942 GCA_044869875.1 bacterium
AAAAAGACAGCGAATTGCAAGCCGCCGGCCTGCGCTCGCTGGCCGCCCGGCTGGAGCACCGCCGCCCCGAGCTCGCGATCCATATCTACGGCCTGTTGGCCGATTCGCCGACAACCCCGGAAGAGCATCGCCAAGTCGCCCGCGACCGTTTCGCCGCCTTGCAGGGTCAAGGCTCGGGCGGCGCCCGCTGGGAGGCTCTGATCGGGCGCTTCCTGCCCGAGGCGACCGACTATCACTCCATTGTGCCGATGATGGTCGCCGGCTCGGTCTCAGGCCTGGTTCGGGCCGCGGCCTTGGGCCGTTTTTCGACCGGCTTGGGTTCTTGGCTTTCCCGTGGCCTCGCTGCGCGGGCTGCCGCCGGCGGGCTGGCTTTCGCCGCTGAGGTGCCGGCCTTCACCCTGAGCGGCCGGGCTTTGCACGCCTTGGGTGGTCAGCCCTCGGAAGCGCCGCTGGGCCGCGATTTGGCCGCCGCCGCATTGAGCCTGGGCTGTCTCAAGGGCTTCGTCGGGCTCGGCGCCAAGCTTTCACCGCGTTCGGCCCTGAGCACGGGGATCTTTGCGCCAGCCGGGCTCTACACCGCTCACGGCATCGAAGAGCGGATCGGTTGGCGCGCTCCCAGCGACTCGGCGTCGCGGGCCCTCGACGCGATCACCGCCAGCTTGAGCCTGGGAATTGGCGCCCGTTTCGGCCGCGACCTGGCCGGAGAGGGATTCCATCGCCGGCTATCGGAGGTATCGATGCGGGCCGAGTTGGCCCAGGCCCGGCCGCTGCCGGAGCTTCGGATGCCGTGGTTGCCGGAACCGATTTTGATGACGACCGGTTCCGGCGATGGAAAGCTTCCCGAATCGACCGAAGGATCTCGAAGCCCCGAGGCCGCCGCACCGATCCGAACCGGCAATTTTTCTTTCAAAAAATATCGCGAAATTTTCAGCCTCACCTTGATGGGCGATCCGGTCCACAACATCGAATCCCGTTTGGCGCTCTCGGCCGACCCGGTCCGAGTTCTCGAGCTCAATCCCGACGATGGGACTGCGGTTCAGGAATTGAAGCAACGTTTCGGCGATCGGGTCGTGATCGAGACCGTCAAAGATCGGGAGAAGAGCGGCGATTTTCTCAAGGCCGACTTCGGGGAACAACGCTACGACCTGATTCTTTCGCTCTTCGGGCCGGCCGTCGCCGAAGGCCAACTGTCTCCGATTTTCCAAAAAGCGGTGGATCACCTCCTGCCGGGCGGAGAGTTCGCCACTGCCAGGACCGTCCATGACCTTCGGCATTCCGAAGTTTCGTCTTGGCGAAAGATGGAGGGGCTTCCGGTGATCGGCGCCGCGATCCAACAGGGGCTTTTACTTCGTTCGGAGCGGGCGGCGGGAAATTATCTGCTCTATGCCCAACGGATTGGAGCTTCCGGCTCGATCTCGCTCGAGAAAATCCTGCAAAACTCGGCGCCGGCCAAGCCTTCGGTGAAGACCTTGGCTTATCTGGAAAGACAGCTTGAAAACCAGACCTTAAGCGGCGCCGGCCAACAATGGCGGTTGGAACGAAGCGCCGCCTCGCGGATCGCCGAATGCCTCCTCGAGCTGGGTGCTCAGGAAGCTTTGATTCTCTGGCCGAACTTGCCTCAGCTCCTGCTCAACCGTTTCCAGGTCGCCTTCGAGAAAAGCCACCATCGTCCTCCGGCGGCCCATGAAATCCAGCACTGGATCGACGGCCGCGAGCCCAGCGCCCTGTGGAGCAAGGAGCTCTTCGTCGACGAATGGCTGGGGCTCCAGCGCGACCGGGCCCGCGAGCTGGCCAAGGGGTCGAATCCAATTCCCAAGGTTTTGCTCGGGGTGGGGCTGGGCCTGAGCAGCTTATTCGATCCTTCGCCGGCCTTGGCCGCGGGTTGGGAAGAGCACTTGCCGTCGCTTGGGCACTTTTCGCCTTTGACGATGTTCCTGGCCGGCGCGGGCCTCTTGGGCGCGGCTTGGCTTGCTAGGCGGGCTTTTAGGGCCTCTCGGCCGAAAGTGAATTTTCCGATCGGCAACCAGGTTCCGCCGCATTGGTCCTTCACCCTCCCGGCCAACGATCAAGGGCTCCTTCGACGTTCGAACGCCCCCTTCTTCACCGCGAGCCCGGAGCCGTCGATGGAAGAAATGGAGGTGGTTCAAACCGGTTCGGGGGCGAGATGGTACGTGGCGAAGCCAGCGCAACGTCGGCGCGGCTGGGTAAAGGCCGAGCGGAGCAGGATCTTCGGCATACTGAAAAAATCCCATCTTCAGCAATGGGAGCGGGAGCTTGCGCTGCGCAGCCTGCAGGCTCGCTTGCTGGAATTGAACGAGGATTCCGAGATCAACGACGCCGCCAAGCTGATGTGGGACCTCGCTTTCGCGCCGCGGGCCGGCGCCGAAGGCCGCCGCTTTTTCAAGGCGACTTACGCGGCGTTCATCACCTCACCGCGGTTTTTCGACAGGGCCTTGCCCCAGGTTTTTCGGGAATGCCTTCGGTTGCGGCACATTTTTTCCGACCCCTTGCAGCCCTTGGATCGTCGAATCTCCGCGGTTCAAGGCTATGCCTTCATGGTCAGGCATTTCGACCACGATCAGCCGCTGGCTCGGGCTGAAGCGCGCATGGCCAAGGACGCCTTGGCCGATTTCTTGGGTGAAGGAATCCTCCAGCGAGGAGCCCGAAATTTCATGGTGGTCAACGGGACTTGGCTCGACATCGACCAGGGACTCTTCCTCTGGAAGTCGGGCAAGCGGAACGGCTTGAAGGCCGGCAACGAAGATTGGGAAGGGAGTTATTGACAAGCGAAGCCTCCCCGGGTTTCATCGCCGAAATTTTTAGGAGGCCCCATGTTTCGGCGTTTGTTCATTCTCTCTTGTCTGATGGCACTGGCCGCTTGCGGAAGCGGCAGTAACGATGCCGGCGATCTCAATGCCGTCGCCTTGCTCGATACTCAAACC
>JBIOXX010000417.1:0-7945 GCA_044869875.1 bacterium
CCGAGAACGCCAACATCCACCGCGGCGTCCACATGCTGAGCGAGAAGGCCACCGAAGAATACGAGCATGCCCGGACCAAGATTCAGCATTTTCTCAACGCCAAGGAAGCCCGGGAAATCATCTTCACCCGCGGCGCCACCGAGGCGATCAACTTGGTCGCCCAGAGCTGGGGCTGGAAGAATATCGGCGCCGGCGACGAGATCCTCATCACCAACCTCGAGCATCACTCCAACATCGTGCCCTGGCAAATGCTCTGTGAGCGCAGCGGCGCGGTCCTCAAGGTGGTGCCGATCAACGATGCCGGCGAATTGCTCTTGGACGAATTCGAAAAACTGCTCGGGCCCAAGACCAAGCTGCTCGCGGTCAACCAGGTCTCCAACGGCCTCGGCACGATCAACCCGGTCCACTGGATGATCGAGAAGGCCCATAAGCAAGGTGCCTTGGTCCTCGTCGATGGCGCCCAGGCCGTGCCCCATCTCAAGGTCGACGTCCAGGCGCTCGACGCCGATTTCTACGTTTTCTCGGGCCACAAGCTCTTCGGCCCCACCGGCATCGGAGTGCTCTACGCCAAGGCCCATTTATTGGAAGCGATGCCGCCCTGGCAGGGCGGCGGCGACATGATCAGCTCGGTCAGCTTCGAAAAGAGCACCTACAATGTGATCCCTTACAAGTTCGAAGCCGGCACTCCTGACATCTCGGGCGCCATCGGCTTGGGCGCGGCAGTCGATTACCTCAACAGCATTTGCTTCGGCGGCGCCGCGGCCTACGAGCATGAATTGCTCGAGTACGGCACCGGCCTCTTAAACGAGATTCCGGGGTTGAAGATCATCGGCACCGCCAAGGAGAAGGCCAGCGTCCTTTCCTTCACGATGGGCGACATCCATCCCCACGATATCGGAACGGTCCTCGACCTCGAAGGCGTTGCGATCCGCACCGGCCACCACTGCAACATGCCGCTGATGAAGCGCTTGGGGCTGGCGGCCACCGCCCGGGCTTCGATGGCCTTCTATAATACCAAGGAAGAATTAGACGTTTTGGCGAAATCGCTGCTCAAGGTGAAAGAGGTGTTCGGCTGATGTCGGAACTGAGCGAGCTATATCAAGAGGTCATCCTCGACCATAACAAGCAGCCGCGGAACTACCGCAAGCTCGAGGACGCCAACCGCCACGCCGAGGGCTATAATCCGCTCTGCGGCGACCAGCTTACCGTCTATCTCAAGATGGATGGCGACAAGGTGGCCGACATCGGCTTCCTTGGCTCGGGTTGCGCCATCTCCAAGGCCTCGAGCTCGATGATGACCAGCTCGGTCAAGGGCAAGAGCCAGGCCGAGATCGAAGAGCTTTTCCAAAAATTCCACCAGATGGTCACTGGGAAGCCCCACACGCCGGTGCCGGAAGGCCTGGGCAAGCTGGAGGTCTTCTCCGGCGTCTGCGAGTTTCCCTCGCGGGTCAAATGCGCCAGCCTGGCCTGGCACACCCTGCGTTCGGCGCTGAAAAATTCCAACGAGACTGTCTCAACTGAAGCGGAGGAGGCCGGCGATGACGGTTACGCCCATCGATAAATCGGTGCTCGAACAAAAAGTGATCGATATGCTCTCGACCTGCTACGATCCCGAGATCCCGGTCAACATCTACGAGCTGGGGCTGATCTACAAGATCGACATCGACGAGACTAAGAACGTGAGGCTCGACATGACGCTCACCTCGCCGATGTGCCCGGTGGCCGGCTCGCTGCCCGGCGAGGTCCAGTCGAAGGTTCAAACCATCGAGGGTATCGGCGAAGTCAAAGTCGAATTGGTCTGGGAGCCGCCCTGGGGACCGGACAAGATGTCGGAAGCGGCCAAGCTGCAGCTCAACGTGCCTTTATAGGCTCTTCGCAATCCTCTCCAATTCCCGCTTAATCACGTCGGCGCTCAGCGCATAGATGTCGTTGTGTCCACCCTCGGGGATTTCGATTAACTGGGCCTGATCGCCCCAGAATTGCTTCAGCTCCCGGCCCATTTCCACCGGGACCAATTCGTCCTCATCGCCGTGGATCAGGGTCACCGGCGCCTTAATCTCGGGCAGGAAATCCTTCACCTCGAAGCGGGCATCCTTGAAATAGAGATCCGGAGTCATCGGATAAAGGGCCTGGGCCACTTCGACCATCGAAGTCATGGCCGATAGGAGCAGCAGATGAGCGACCGGGCGCTTGGCAGCCATGGCCATCGCGACCGGGGTTCCCAGCGACCAGGCGGCGGCGATCACTGGAAGGCCCGGATAAAGCTTGATGACGTGGTCGTAGGCATCGAGGGCGGTTTGATAGAAATTCGTTTCGCCGGGAACTCCGCTGTCGTGGCCGTAGCCTGGGAACTCGACCAGCACTGTGAGCCAAGTCTCGCGCCGAAAGA
Organism: bacterium; assembly: GCA_044869875.1. Classification (GTDB taxonomy): domain Bacteria; phylum UBA10199; class UBA10199; order DSSB01; family DSSB01; genus DATEDP01. The sequence goes on from JBIOXX010000417.1 coordinate 2,390, forward strand.
TCGGCGGAACGTAGTCAAGATCTTCCACCACCTCGGCATTGCCATGAAAATAAAGCACCACGGCCTTGGCTTGGCTGGGATCGATCTGGTCGTCGACCAAGAGAAAGAGGTTTCGACCCTCGACGGTGGTTTGGATCGGCGTGCCGAAGGTGTTTGGCTTGTGGGGATAATCGGCGCCGGCGAAGATCAGGTTCATGCCGGAATTTTGATCTCTCCGGCGCCAAAGATCAAAACTGAATTTTATTTAATTTTTAGGCACAAAGCGGTGATAATCACAACGCCGTGTCTAAAGACCCGCAAAACGACATCCTAGCCGGCCACGGGGCCTTCGGCGTCGACTACGTTCCGAAGAAAAATCGGGCCGAGGTCGTTGCCGGCCGAGTCTACGGCGGCCGGCGCGGCGACCTCGAACCGGGCAAGGCCAAGGCGATCCCGCTCGATCGCTTCACCATTGCCCTGTTCCGCATCGAGGACGAATTCTACGCGATCAAGGACGCCTGTCCCCACGCCGATTACCCGCTCTCCAAGAGCCTCTTGGTCTCGCGCTATACCGTGATGTGCTCCTCGCATAATTGGCAGTTCGACATCCGCGACGGTCATTGCGTCAAGCTCGGCCACTGCGGCAATGCGCCACTCGACTTGAGCGTCCGGACCTTTCCGATCGAGATCGAAGGCGAGGATCTCTGGATCCGGGTGGAGGCGAAATGAGGAAGGTGGTTTTCAACCTCGAGACTCACGTGCTTTGCTTGCTCCGCAGTTACCACCATTGGCTGGGCAAGGAATTGATCCTCCCCGGCAAAGATCCGGTTGCGGCTCTCGACCTTGCGTCCTTTCCGGTCTTAAGCCACGGCACCGAGGTCGACCCGATCCTTAATTTCGGGAATAAGGCTGCCCTCAAGCTCTGGGAAATGGATTGGGAAGAATTCACCCGGACGCCATCGCGGCTCACCGCCGAGGCGCCGATCCGCGAGGAACGGGCCCGGCTCTTGGCCGAGGTCAGCGAAAAAGGTTTTATCGAAAATTACTCCGGTATCCGGATCTCCAAAAGCGGCCGGCGCTTCCAGGTCTCCGGCGGCACGGTCTGGAATCTCCTCGACGAAGCCGGGCTTCACGCCGGCCAAGCCGCCACCTTCGACTCTTGGGTGGAGATTTGAGCCCCGAGCTCCGATTTTACTTCGAGCCCCAGGACTATTTCGCCGCCTGGCAGGAAAGGGTCCGGGCGGCTGTGCGCAGCGTCGACGTCGAGATGTATATTTTTCAAGACGACGCCGTCGGCCAGCCTTTCGCCGAGCTCCTGGCGATCAAGGCCCAGCAAGGCTTGAAAGTGCGGGTACTCTACGATTCGGTCGGCAGCCGCGAGGCCTCGGAAGGCCTTTGGTTCATGCTCGAAGAGAATGGGGTTCAGGTTCAAGAGTACCATCCGGTTTTTCCGCTGCCCCGCAAATTGCGGCGGCGCGATCATCGGAAGATTCTCGTCGTGGACAGCGAGGTCGGTTTTCTCGGCGGCTTCAACTTGATGGCCGCGAATTGGCGCGACGCCGGGGTCCAGATGACCGATCCCCGATTGGTCGGCCACTTGCAAACCATCTTCGATTTTTCCTGGGAAGGGCGGCGGCAAGTGCTTCGGAGCTTGAGCCGGGCCCGCCGGCTGCGCTGGGGCGAAAACGGGCTCCACCTCGTGCCGAGCTTCGGGCTCCGTCGCCTCAACTTGATCCGCCAGGAATATCTCGCCGCCATTGTCCACGCCGAGCAGCGCATCGATTTGGCCAACGCCTATTTCGTCCCCGATCGCGGCCTGCTGCGGGCCCTGCGCCGGGCCTCGAAACGCGGAGTCGAGGTCCGCATTCTCAGCACCGGTCCCAGCGACGTGCCCCAAGCTCGTTGGGCCTCGCAGTTCTTCTATTCCCGCTTGCTGAAGGACGGCGTCCGGATCTTCGAGTTTCAGCCGCGGATGATGCACGCCAAGACCGCGGTGGTCGACCGAAGCTGGTTCACCATCGGGACGGCCAACATCGACCACTTGAGCTTCTTCCACAACCTGGAGCTGAACTTGGTCGGCCGTGAGGAGGCGGCGGCCCGCCAGCTCGAGGCCCAATTCGAGCGCGACTTGGGAGAGTCCAAGGAAATCAAGCTCGAGGAATGGGAGCAGCGCCCGGCCTGGCGGCGACGCCGAGAGCGGTTTTGGCACAAGTTCAGGGCTTGGATGTAGATGAAGGTGCTGGTCGCTATCATTGTCATCCTGAGCGAAGCGAAGGACCTGCGACTGCCCAAGATGGCAAGGTAGGTAAAGTGGATCGTTCAAGAAGTCTGTATTAATCGGCCGAGACCTTGTGCGATAAATCCTCAAACTTCGGGTTCGATTTTTGGATCAATCCCAGTTTCTTCTGTCTCAGCCACCCGTTCAGTTCTTTTTCCCTGGTAATGGCCAGCCTGATTTCGCCAAAACATTCAAAATAGACTAACCTATGCATTTTGTACTTAGAAGAAAATCCACTAAAAGTATTATTCCGGTGTTCAATGATCCGACGATAAAGATTATTTGTGACGCCGACATAGAGAGTTCCGGATCGGTTACTGAGAATATAAACAAAGTAGGTTTTGGTTAACACATCCCTTGGTGTGAGCAAGGTACGTGCCATTGCAAGCTTGGTGGGTATGAGGTCCTTCGCTTCGCTCAGGATGACACGTGTCGAGTCCGCCTTTGCGACAGCCAGACCAAAAATCCCAGCCCCAGCAGAATTCCGCTGCGGAGGAAGACTTCGCCCGGAAAGGTGAAAACCAAAGCCAAGCAGCTCAGTGCCCCCAAGATGGGGAAGATCCAGGGAACCACCATGCCTTCATGGGGTTCCTTCCGTTTCTTGACCTTGAGCAAGCTCAAGTGGACGAAGAAAAAGACGGCGAGGATTAAGAGGCTCGTCGTTTGGGCCAAGATCTTGAGGCTGCCGGTGAAGACCAGCAGCAGAACCGCGCCGCCGGCGACTAGGACGCCGATCCAGGGCGTGCTGCGCCGGGCGTGGACTCGGCCGAACAGCGGTGGAAGCAGTTTTTCCTCGGACATCCCGTACATGAGGCGCGAGGCCATGATGAGATTGACCAAGCCGGTGTTGGTGATGGCCAGGATCGCAACGATGGCGAAATAATCGGGAACTTTATTCCAACCCACCGCCTCGAAGACCAACAGCAGCGGCGTCTTCGATTCACCGATCGCCTCCCGCGGAACGTGGAGCAATAGGACCAGCGCCACCAGCATGTAAATTACCGTGGCGAAGGCCAGGGCGACCAAAATCGCTCGGGGCAAATCCCGGGCCGGATGCTTGCACTCCTCGGCCAGATTGCTCAGATCTTCGAAGCCGATATAGGCATAGAAGGCAATGGTGATGCCGCCGATCACACCGGTCAGGGTCCAATCATGCAGCAGCTTTTGGGCGAAGGCGCCCATGTCCTGCGAGCCTAGCCCGAGACAGCCGGCTACGATGACCGTAATCAAGCCGCCGACTTCGACCGAGGTTAGGACGGCGTTGACTCGGGCCGACTCTTGGATTCCCCAAAAGCTCAGGAAAGACATGCCGCCGACCAGAAGAACTCTTCCAATCACTGGTGGAAAAGTCGGGAAGATTTCCTGGAGGTAATTACCGAAGGCGACGGTAACGGTCGAAGCCGAGACCAAGCCGGTGCCGAGGACGAGAACGCCGATCATCGTGCCGGCCAAGCGGCCGGGAAAGGCCCGTCCGACGAAGGCGGCGGCGCCGCCGGCCACCGGAAAGCGGGCGCTGAGCTCGGCGTAACTCAAGCCGGTCAAGCCGGCCACCACCGCCGCGGCCAGGAAGGTCAGCCAAGCCCCGCTGCCGGCGATGCCCACGACCTTGCCGACCAGGGCGTAGATCCCGGCGCCGAGGATGTCGCCCACGCCATAGACGGCGAGGGAGAAAAATCCGAGGCGTCGGGCCAGCCTAGAACTCATCTCAAAATCCTTCCGGCTGCAATTTTGGCTTTTTGGCTGCGACATCGACAAATTTGGGGAAAAGTCCTCGACGTACTTGCCAGTACGCCTCCGGGCTTTTTCCCAAATTTGCCGACGTCTCGCTCAAAAATCCAAAATTTCGCTTTCGTCAGGATTTTGAGATGAGTTCTAGTCACGATTTGAGGATTCCTTCCCAGAGAATGTCGGGAACCTTGGCCCGGCGGTTGACCAAGCGGGCCAGAACGAAGAGCCAATCCGAAAGCCGATTCAGGTAGACCAGCAGCTCGGAGCGAAGGGCTTGGTCGTGGGAAAGCTTGACCACCGCCCGTTCGGCGCGGCGGCAGACGGTGCGGGCTTGATGGAGAAAGGCTGCGGCCATTTCGCCGCCGGGCAGGACGAATTTCTTCAGCGGCTCGAGCTCGGTCTCCCAAGCGTCGATGTCCTTTTCCAAAGCCTGGCTGTGACCGGCTTGAATGAAGCCGGCGGCCATCTCCGGCGAGGGATTCACCGTGGCCAGCTCGGCGCCGACGACGAAGAGCTGCTTTTGGATCTCGAGCAGGCGAGCCACGATTTCCTCCGATTTTTTTGACGCGGCAATGACGCAGCCGACGACGCTGTTCAACTCATCGACCTCGCCGTAGGCCGCGATCCTCTCGCTGTCCTTGGGGTAGGGGCCGCCGCCGAAGAGGAAGGTTTGGCCGCGGTCGCCTTTCTTGGTGTAGATCTTCACCTATTTTCCCTCCCCGCGGTATTCGGCGTAAGAGGAAGGCGTCTCCCAGAGCTTAACCGAGAGCACCGGCAGGCCACGCTGCTTGGCGTCGTTGAAGATGAGGCGGGCGATGTTTTCGGCGGTGGGATTGTCGTCCATCACGAAAACCGGCTCACCCAGGTCTTGGAGGATCTTGGTCAGGACATCGTCGCGGCGCAGCAGCATCTTGTGGTCGAGCTCCTCGTCGAGGAAGCGTTTCACCGCGGCCTTGATGTCGACGAAATCGATGACCATGCCCCGGGCGTCGAGCTTCTCGGCCCCGAATTCGATTTGGACCAGGCCATTGTGGCCGTGGGGGTGGGCGCATTTGCCCTCATAGTCCAGCAGGCGGTGGCCGTAGCAGAAACTGAGCTCTTTGACGATGCGGTACATCTATTTCTGATTTATTTCTTTACCCCGGCCAAAGGAAGTGAAAAAAATCAGGACGGAAATTAACCAATGAAAAAGAAGAAGCTTTTCCAAACTTTCGGCAAGGCCCAGCCCAAGGGCGTGATCGTGCTGGCCAGCGGCGGCCTCGACAGCTGCATCCTCCTTGCCGAGGAGGCCGCAAAGGGCCGCAAGGTTTTCCCGGTTTTTATCCGGGCCGGGCTGCGCTTCGAGCCGGCCCAGCTCCAGGCCCTGAAGCGCTTCATTCGGAACCTGGGCTCCAAACGGGTCGCCCCCCTGACTTGCCTGTCCTTGCCGGTCGCCGAATTCTTCCCCAAGAACCATTGGGCCCTGTCGGGCAAAAACATCCCGCCCTTGCTCAGTCCCGACGGCTCTTGTTACCTGCCGGGTTGGAACCTGCTCCTTCTCACTCCGACCTTGGTATTTGCCGCCCAGCAGG
>JBIOXX010000418.1:0-2625 GCA_044869875.1 bacterium
GAGACCTTCGGCATGGCGAGCTACGCCAAGAACACCCGAGCCTTCGTCAAGATCCAAGACGGCTGCAACCAGTTCTGCACCTTCTGCATCATCCCCTACGCCCGCGGCCGCAACCGCAGCATTCCCATCCCGCGGGTCTTGGAAGAATTGAAAAGGTTGAGCGAAGCCGGTTTCAAGGAAGCGGTTCTGACCGGCATCCACATCGGAACTTATGGCCAGGATCTGGCCGAGCCCTCTTCCTTATATGAATTGCTCCAAGCCATCGAAGCGACTCGCCCTATCCATCGGGTCCGCGTCTCCTCCATCGACCCCGAAGAGGTCAGCGAGAAAATGGTGGAGCTCTTCGCCGACGCCAAGACGCTTTGTCCCCACCTCCACATTCCCTTGCAGAGCGGTGACGATGAGATTTTGAAAATGATGCGGCGGCGCTACTCGGTGAGGGACTTCGCCCGGCTATGCGAAAGCTTGGCCGCCAAGATCCCCCGAGTTTGCCTTGGCACTGACGTCATCGTCGGTTTTCCCTACGAGGAGGGCGAGCGCTTCGAGAACACCTTCGCGCTGCTCCGCGAGGTTCCGGTCCACTATTTCCACGTCTTTCCCTTCAGTCCCAAACGGGGCACCTCAGCCGCCAAGATGCTCGGCCAAGTGCCGGCCGGCGTCAAAAAGGCCAACGCGAGTCGTCTGCGCGAGCTTTCCGCCCAAAAATCGGGCAATTTTCGGCGCCGATTTCTGGGGGAGCAAGTGGAAGTGATCCTTGAGGGTTTCGGGACTTCGTGCCAGAATGAAGCTTCGAGGGAGTCGGAATGGACCGGCTTTTCCGAGAATTACTTGCCTGTGACGGTGACGACCGGGGCGGGTTTTCGCGGAAAAATCGTTCGATGCCGGCTGGATTCTGAAAGCGGAGGAATACTTGCCGGAAAAGATCACGCGCGAGGAGAAGAAGCGCCTGAAGGAATTCGAGCGTAAGCTCGGCTATCGCTTCAAGCGGAAGGCTATTCTCAAGAACGCGCTCACCCACAAATCTTACGCCAATGAGCGGCGCCTCGATGCCAGCGAGCACAACGAGCGGCTGGAGTATCTCGGCGACGCGGTGCTCGAGCTCATCGTCTCCCATCTGTTGATGGAAAACTATCAGCAGGCCGCTGAGGGCGAGTTGAGCAAACTCCGGGCTTCGATCGTCAACGAGAAGACCTTGGCCAACGTCGCCCGCGAACATTGCCTGGGCGAGTTCATGTACCTCGGCAAGGGCGAGGAGATGGGCGCCGGCCGGGAGAAGCCGAGCTTGCTCTCCAACGCCTTGGAGGCCGTTCTCGGCGCCATCTATCTCGACCGCGGATTCAAGAAGGCTTTCAAGGTCATCGGCCGAATCGCTCTCGAGCTCTTCGAGCAAGTGGGCCAGGAGGGCTTTTACAAAGACTACAAGACTCAGCTCCAGGAACGGGCTCAGATCCTTTTCAAGACCGTGCCGAAGTACAAGCTGGTCAAGGAATCGGGCCCGGACCACGACAAAACTTTCGAGATCAATCTCTTCATCCGCGGCGAGGTGATGGGAGTGGGGACCGGCAAGAGCAAGAAGAACGCCGAGCAAGCCGCGGCCAAGGAAGCCTTGGAGAACATCGAAAAAATCGCGGCCGAGCGCGCCGCCGCGGCCGCCGAGCCCCCTCCCCATGTCATCGGTTGAGCGTCCCTACATCATCCCGATTTTCATCTCCCACTTAGGTTGTCCCTTTCAATGCCTCTATTGCCAGCAAGAGCGGATCACCGCTCAAGAGCGCTGGCTGCCGACGCCCCAAGCCATCCACGACCGAATCGAAGCCTTCCTCGCCACCCGCAAACCGGGAAAATACAGCCACAGCGAGATTGCCTTCTACGGCGGAACCTTCACCGGCTTGGAGCGAGGTCTGATGAAAGACCTGCTCGAAGCCGCCGGGGCTTTCATCCAAAAAGGAGAGGTTCGCAATCTACGGGCTTCGACTAAGCCGGATTATGTCGATCCTGCGGTTTTAGATCTGCTTCAGCGTTTTGGGATGGATATCATCGAGCTTGGAGTTCAATCGCTGAATGACCAAGTGCTAGTGAAAGTGGGTAGAGGATACGACTCCAAAAGGGTCGAACGAGCCGTGCATCAATTGAAAGAGAAGGGGATGAAGGTCGGAATTCAGCTCATGCAAGGGCTTCCCGGTGCCGAAGAGGCCGAAGCCATTGAGAGTGCGAAGCGGGCGGTCGACTTGCAACCGGATTTCGTCCGGATCTATCCAACGGTAGTGTTGGAGGGGACGGCTTTGGCAGAAATGTATCGGCGAGGTCTTTATCAGCCCTGGTCATTAGAAAAGGCAATCGCGGTGTGCGGCGAATTGCGCGAGATCTTCGCTGAAGCACAAATTCCAATCATCAAGATGGGCCTCGAATTCTCCAGCAATGAGCGCGAGGGAATTCTTGCCGGGCCTTATCATCCAAGGTTTCGGGAATTGGTCGTATAGGTCACCTTGGGCAGTAGGAGGTCCTTCGCTACGCTCAGGATGACAGTGCCAACTCTAGAAAGCGGTAGGGAAGGGTCCGGGCACTTCTCCGCAGGGTCTTCGAGACATCGATCACCCTAAAGCCAGTGGTAATATCGATGGCTCG
>JBIOXX010000419.1:0-3667 GCA_044869875.1 bacterium
GCACCGAAGTCTGCGACGACGGCAACAACGACCTGACCGACGCCTGTCCCAGCGGACCGAGCGGAACTTGCCGGCCGGCGAGCTGCGGCGACGGCTTCATCGAGCAAGGCGTCGAGGATTGCGACGACGGCAATTCGGCCACCAACGACGCCTGCCCCAGCGGTCCCTCCGGCACTTGCGAGCTGGCCTTCTGCGGCGACGGCTTTGTCCGCCAAGGCACCGAAGTCTGCGACACCGCGATCAGCGGCTCGGCCTGCGTCGACAACTGCACCCATTTCGACAGCTGCGGCGACGGCAACCTCGATCCCGGCGAAGCTTGCGACGACGGCGATAATATCACCAGCGACGACTGTCCTTCGGGCGAAAGCGGCACCTGCCAAGCCGCCCGTTGCGGCGACGGCTTCGTCCGGGTCGGCATCGAGGATTGCGACGACGGCAACACCGATGACGGCGACGGCTGCCCGGCCAACTGCGACATTCCCGGCACCGGTGGCCCCGGCGAACCCAGCCCCGATCCCGGCTCCAACCCGCCGGCCCAGACCTGCGGCAACGGCATCAAGGAAGGCACCGAGATTTGCGACGACGGCAACGCCAATGAAAACGATCTTTGTTCCTCGGAATGCTTCCCCTTGCCGGTTCTGCAAGGCGGCGGCACCTCGACCAATTCTCCGCTCCGCTCCGGCGGCTGCTCGCTCCAGGTGGGCCGAGAATAAAATTCCCAAGGAAAAGGGAGAGATCGATGAAACCCCCGCGGCCGCCTAGCCGCGGGGGTTTTTCTATTCCGGGAACCGGACGGGAATGGCCGCAACCCGGCGTGAACCGATGCGATAAGCCTCCCCGAAGGCTCGAAGGAGTCGCATCATGCGAGTCTTAACGCCTTATTTTGACCTATTGGATTGGTTCGTTTCGCCAGACTCCGATACGACGGCCCCTCCCCTTCCGGAACCTTCCGAATCCCCGCCATCTCCCGCAGTCACTGCCTTTTCCGCCGTCGCGGTCGAAGGACTGCCCAAGAAGGTCGGAGGTCCGAAATTTACCGGTCCTTTAGTCGTCATCCTATTAGGAAATTGGGCGGCCGAAATAGGCGCCCAGCTCGTGACCGGTAGCGATCCCGAGGAACGCTTATCGAATCATATCTACGATCGAGAGCGCAAATTCAGCGGCGCCATCGGGCTGTATGGCCCAACGATCGGCGCCGCCATCGATACCACCGTCGGCCGACTCGCCGACGGATTGATGGTGGGCATCGAGCTCCTATGGAACGACGTGGCAATTGGTCGCCGAATCGAAAGGGAAAAAATCCGGAAACAGGCTCTAGACTTTTCCGAGACCTTCGGCAGAAAAATGCGCCGAGCCATCACCCGTTGCCTGGTGGATTCGATCGAAGTTTCTTCCGGAAAGATCGATTGGCTCCAATTCGAAACCGGCCTTCGCGAGCTGTACTCCCAATCCAAAAACGAGATTCAATTTGGCTACGATGAGCTGGAGTACACCGGCTTTCTTTGCAAAAAAGCCCAGGTGGTCAAGGACTTGATCGCCATCGACGGCTCGATCTCCCCGCAAGCTAAAGAAGGCTTGAAACGGCTCGTGAACGAGCAAATCCAGGACGATATCCTCGAATGTCGCCATGGGATTCAGAAAATCGTCGGATATCCCATCAACCCCCATGATTTGCTCGACCCCCGCATGGTCGAAAGCCTCGAAGAGACTACCAGCGAAGAGCAACGTCAGGAGCTGATTGAGCTCTATTGGATTTTTGTCGCCGCGCAGGAGGTTCAGAAAATTCTGGCCACCGAATCGGAGTCCCATTAAAACCCCAAGTCCCCGACGCTCCACGTCATTTTCCTTCCGCAACAAAGCGGGATCTTTGCCGATTTCGCCTTTAGTAGAAAGGTTGGTTCCATGGGGGCACCACCGGGTATCGGAAGCAGTACTTCCGCCCCACCGCCGGATGCCGGCGTTCCATCTCGATTTCCGCCGCCGCCGAGCGGCCCTGCGGCCCCGCCGCCGCCGGATCCGTCCGTCCCCGGCCAGTTTGCGCAGCAGCCGCTGCCCGTCTCGGCCCCGCTCAAACCCGACGAAGCCCGCCTCCGCCTGGCCCAAGGTTTAAGGTTATTTTCGGACAATCACCTCGATTCGGCCCGGACCACCCTTCAACCGGTGGGCGAAGAGCCCCTCGGCAAGGCCATTTTGGGGAAAATCGAGGATCGCGAGGCCCGTTTCCGCGGCATTCAAGCCAGCGCCGTGCTCAAAGCCTTGGCCCAGGATCATGGCCGGGAACACGACTATTCCGAATCCGAAAAAGAGAAGCTCGGCACAGCCCTGAACGACATCGAGGCCCAGCTCCTGGCCAAGCCCAGCGCGCCTTGGAGCGCGGCGATCGAAGCCGCCAAAAAGGGCTTCAGCGCCGAGACCTTGAAAGCCTGGGAAAGCTTCGCCACCGGCGAAAAAAGCCGGATCAATGAATTGGAAAGCTTGTTCAAGGAAAAGGATCGCGAGCTCTTGGCGATGGGCCTGATGAATTTGGCCGAGCGGCTCCGCAAGCAGCACTATTACAGCACCTGCTGGACCCTGGCTCAATTGGCGGCCGAGTTTCCCGAAACCCAGGAGAAGGCCAAGGTCCTGATCGATCATCTTGAAGGCCAGCGCAGCACCACCGAATACGTCATCAGCGACATGTTCGATCAGGGCGGGACCTCGATGGCGATCAACCTGCTCTCGCTCTTTCCGGCGGTGGCCGGCGCCCGGCGGATCTCCACTTGGGGCCGACTCGCCACCAAGCCATTTTTGCTTCGATATCCGCTGGCGCTCGTGGGCGGCAGCTCGATTCATTGGGCTTCGACCAAGCTCCTGATGGGGGCAACCGGCTACAACGGCCAGATCATGCCCCGGAGTTGGGGCGAGTTCGGCGCCGAGTTCGGTTCCTCGACCCTTCAGACCGGCGTTGCCCTCTTCCTGGCCAATCGTTTTTGGAAGCTCAAGCCGGCGGCGGCCAAGCAAGTCGTCGCCGAAACCGAAGCCGCCGGCGCCGCGACCTTCCGCCAAAAGGTTTTTAGCGGCTTGGGCAAGGGCGGCCGCGCCCTGTGGTGGACGACCAAGACCAGCCTCAAAGTCGGCACCATCACCGTCGGCGATCTCGGCAGCCAATGGGCCTTCCATGCCGCCGGCTGGAAGGACATGACGCCCCAAGGCTTTCCCGAAGGCTTGGTGAAGCACGTTTTCCCCGGAGTCCATGAGAGCCGCCAAACCGTGGTTTCGACTTACGAAGCCCGGCGCTTGCTGGCGCAGCATTACAAAACCATGAGCGCCGCCACGGCCGCCGGTCCCGAGCAAGGCGTGATCGAGCCGGGCCTCAACCTCGATCTCTTCCTCACCGCGCTCGACCCCTCACTCGACGGCGACCGCCGCGAGATGGCCTACGCCGCCTTCGCCGGAGCTTCGACGCAGAAAAAATTAGGCCTCAACATTCGACGTTGGATCCTGGAAAAAAAGCATCGCGGCGAATTCGACAGCGCCAACAAGACGCTGGAGCGTCAGGGCATTCCGGTCCGCCTCGACCAGGACGGCTTCGTCTGCTTCACCGATTCGCAGACCTTTCCCTGCCCCTGATCCGGGGGCCGAGCTCCGCTTCATAAAATTTCATTTTAGTTGATTCCAGCCCTCGTCC
>JBIOXX010000420.1:0-4431 GCA_044869875.1 bacterium
GGCCTGGGGAAGGACCAAGTCGCCGTACTGAGCGTTGAGGCGGATTCCCTTCTCTTGGGCGAAGATCCGCAAACCTTCGACGTTGGCCAAGCGGCCCAAGTGGACCGAGCTGCCCATTTTCAGCAAGGCCTCGGGCTCGTAGAAGCCGCCGACCATTTGGCGAACTCCGGCCTCCATCAAAGCGACGGCGCTGTGAAAGCCCATTCCATCGGAGATTCCGGCGATGAACCAAGGTTGGGAGGGCCGTTGGGCCAGAACTTGACGGAGCTGGGGAATGAAGGGCGCCATCCGTTCCCGAGCTCGCTCGACCGCTTGGCGGCCGGCCGCGGCCGGAACCAGTATCTGAGTGGAGCCGAATCGGCGCTCGATGTTTTCCGGAATTCCCACCGTTCGCGGCGAAGGGCCGGCTGGTTCGGAGACGCGCAGGGTCATGATCGATTCGCCGTGTTGGTTAAGCACCTCGACCTTGCCGCCGCCGGCGGCGGAACGCTCGACGTGGAAATCCAAACGATCGCCGGGCCGGGCCATGCCGCTGAAGGCGGCCTTCAAGGCATAGGGCCGGTCCAATCGACCGCCGGCGCTTTCGTGCCAGGCCCGCTCGGCGAAGTTAAAAGTCGCCATCCCGTGCAAAACTCGTCCCGGCAACCCCAGCTTCTGAGCTTCGGCGTCGGAAACGTGGACCGGATTGAAATCGCCGCTCGCCCGGCAGAAGGCGTCGATCAACTCCGGCGTGACCTCGACTCGAAGGACCGGCGGCGGCAAGGCCGGAAGCTCCTTGGCGGGGACGGGCTCGGCCGGCGAACCGTCGACTCGGATTTCGGGACCGACGACCAGGACGCTCTTGCCCACCGCCAAGGGTCGGCCGTTTTCGGCTTCGGAAGGACGAAAGATCTCGCGGGTCAGGAAGACCATTTGAGAACTGCCCTCGGCGCCGCGCATTTTGCGGGTCACTCGGACGGTGAGCGGTTCGCCGAAGCGAATCGGCTCGAAATACTGAATCTCCTCGACGCCATGGATCACCGTCGGCCGCGGCGCCCGTTGCATCGCCTCTTGGGTGGCCGCGGCGATAGCCGGATAAGCCTTGGAGAAGGTCATGCCGGTCGGTGCCAAGGCATTCCGGTTGAAAAGCTCCGGCCCAAAAGGCTTCTCATAGTTCAAAGCCTCGAGACCTTTGACCTCGAAGTCGAGCTCCCAAGTTTCGCCCTCGCGGCGGACTTGCTCCAGCGGCCGCGAAGGCGGGATCGATACGCTTTCCGGCGGAGGAGGCGGCGGCAGCGTCGAGGGGCTGCCGCCATTGGTCTTGGCGACCGAAGGCCCTTCGGCCGGCCGCACCGAGCTGGGATCAGGTCGGCCCGAGTCGTGAGATTGGGCCATTAGGATGTTGAAATCGAAAGGGCTACTAGCTCGAAGGCCGGTACCGGCGGAAGCCAGGCTCGGAACGCCTTGAAGAGCGATCGAAGGCAGTGACAAGTTTCGGCCCAAGGTCTGGCTGTGCAGCTCGACCTCGCGCTCCCAGCTCGCAAAACGCTGGCCGAAAGCCGCGCGGCTCAGGCGGGCGGCGACATTGAATTGGAACAAGGTCGCCAAGCCGTCGGTCAGGAGCATCGCTCCCGACACTCGCTCGCGCAGGCCCAAGCCCTCTTCCAAACGTCGGCTGGTCAGGATGCCGCCGAGCATTCCGGCCTGAGCCAGCGCGCTCCGGGTCCAAGCACCGCCGCCGGCAAAACGGCCGGCCTGGCCCATCAGCCAGCCGCCGCTGCGCAGCGAGCCCAGGGTCAAGGCGCTGGAAAGCAAGTCGTGGCCTAAGGCTGGAGCGCTCCAATCGAGGTTCCGGCCCATCGCCGCCGAACCCAGGCGACCGGCCAAGGGAAAGACCGCGGCTTCGGCCCCGAAGCCGGCCAAACCAGCGAGGGCCCGGGCGCCCATTCCTCGCGTCATAAAAGTCGCGCTGGGGCTCGCAGCTAAGCGGCTAAGCGTCACCAAGCGCGTCATTTTAAATGCCGCGCCGGCCGCTCCCATCGCCAAGAGGGAGGTTGGCTCAGCCATTTCCCGTGTAAAGCGCTGCAGCAAAACTTCGACCCGGGCGCCGATCGGACCGTCGCCGCGGAGGGCTCCGAGCCGGTCTTGGGCCCGACGGCGGACCGATTCCGGCAAATTGGGTTCTTGAAGTAAGGTGGCGTAGATCTCGGCGGCCGATTCGGAGCGGCCGTGGGCCTGCTCCCTTCCGGCCAGCGACAGGAGGCCGTCGGCCCGCAGCTCGGGATCGCGCTCCTTGGCTAGGGATTCGCGTTCAGTGACGTGTGCAAGGCGTACTTCACCCGGAAACGTGGTATTCATGTGCCCTCTTTCCTTTAAAAATCCTCAAGCGGCCTTCCTCAAGGCCGATAGCGCAAGGCTTCCATCGAAGCGAGATAGTTGCCGCTGCGCCGCAAATTCTCTTCCATCTCCTCGGCCCGAGCCCGGTTGTCGGCGGCCCGCGCCGCCCATTCGTTGCGCTGATGCTCGGGGATACCATAGTCCCGGAGCAGCCCCTTGGCCTCGGAGACATGCTGGGGAAAGCGTCCCAATACAGCCGCCCCGTCGGCACTGAGGAAGCCTTCGGAGGTGATCAGGAGGCTGTCGAAATTGCCTTGGCTCGGTTCGGAGCTGAAGCGGAATTGGGCCAAGGCTTCGGGAGCTTTTGCCGAATAACGCGGGTCGAGATCCTCGGGCCGGAAATTGAACAGCCCCGGCGCCTCGCCGTCGAGCAAGCTCTGAACGCCCATCACCAAGTCGATGGCGCTGGCCGCGCCCATGGTGTGGCCGACCAGACCCTTGATGGCGCTCACCGCCATCGGCTCGCTCATTCCGGCCGAGCGCAGAGCCTGATGGACCGACATCACCTCGGCGATGTTGTTGAGCCCAGTCGAGGTCCCATGGGCCTGCCAAAGCCGGGGAGTCGCGCCGTGGGCCTCGGCCTGAGCCAGGGCGACCTTGGTGGCGGTAACCACGCCTTGATCCATCGAGGCCAAATTGGCCGCGCCACCCTCGCCGGAATTGACGTGAATGCCTAGAAGTCGGGCGCTGGGCCAAATCCCGGACTCGATGGCCCGCTGGAAATTCATCCAAGGCAGGCCGGCGGCGCCCTCGGCGACGACCAGGCCCTGGGCATGGCGGGTGAAGGGCGCGCTCGACTCGTTCATCGCCCGGCGACGAAGAGCTTCGGGTACCGAATTATAAAAATATTGGATACGCTCGACTTCCTTCAAGCTCCGCACCGACTCCGGAATCAAACCCTGATCGACGAGCTTGTGGACCATGGCGTCGACCGTCATCGGCGCCTTGCGGCTGAAGCCGGCGACCAGCGGCGAGGCGGCGAAAGGCGAGAAAGTCGCGTCGGCGCCGAGCAGCATGAAGGCGTCCATCGGATACTCGCCGGCCAAGCCGGTGCGGATCGTGGCGCCCCGGCCGACGAAAAGGGCGTAGAGGCCGGAAGCGCAGGCCGCCGAGCAAGCGATGTTGACGCCGCCGGTGTTGGGCATCTGATCTCGGCCCAGGCCCGGCGAGACGATCCGATCCAAGGCCTGGGGATTGTCCTTCAATTCTGAAAAGTCGAAATGAGGCATCATCAGATTCAGATAAAGGCCCCGCGGATTCTCGGCCAGAGCCGATTGCAGGGAATAAGTCACCGAATCCTTGCCGCTGCGGGCCTGATCGAGGATCTGAGCCAAGCGATCCATGCCCGGAAAGGCCGAGCCCTGAACCGTGCCGTAACGAGTGCTGTGGAAGAGATCCTGAAGTGGTCGGCCGAAGGCGGTCTGGGCCCCCAAAGCGGCGAAGAGCCCGTAGGCCCCCATGTCGGAGGCCCATTCCAAATTCCGGCGCTGGTTGGCGAAAGCTGTTCCCTGGAGATGGGAGTTGACCAAGCCCATTCGCGCCATGAGCGCAGCCGAGCCGCGCAAGGGCTCGGGGATGAGGCCGCCGTGGCGAACCGGCAACCGATCGGCACCGGCTTGCGACAAGAGGGAAGCGCGGATCGCCGCGAGCTGCTCGGGATCGAGTCGCTCACCGGCGCTGTCTTGCACGATTTTCAAGGCTTGATCGACCCAAGCCGGCCTCGACTCCAAGGGAATGTCGCGAATGCCGCTTTCTCGGAGCAACCGCTCGCCGAAGTCGTGGGCGATCTGGGCCGGCGTCACGGCCTCGCCGGTGTCGGCCCTAACCCAAGATTCGCGGCGATCGGCGTCGCGACCGTTGTAGCGAGTCAAGCCGAAGTCTTCTGACAAATAAGCCAAAGTCAGCGGATGATCGATGCCGCGCATCGCCGCCGAGCGAGTCGCCCGGGCGGTGCCCCGAGTCGTGAGCATCTGGCCCCGGCCGAGGCTGACGACCACCTGACTGGGATCGACTCGCAGGCCGCGAAGGACGGCCGGCGCTTTTTGACCTTGGCCA
>JBIOXX010000421.1:0-4734 GCA_044869875.1 bacterium
CGTAGAGCTCTTGGAACTCGGCCTCGGTTTCGCCGGGATAGCCGACGATGAAGGTGCTGCGCAGCACCAAACCGGGCATCGCCTGCTTCAGCTTGTCCAAGACCTGGCGGACGTAGCGCGAAGGCGAACCCCGTTTCATCGAGCGCAGAATCCGCTCATTAATGTGCTGCAAGGGCATGTCGACGTACTTCACAATATGCTCGGCATTGCGCAACACTTCGATCAGCTTGTCGCCGAACTCCAAGGGATACATGTAAAGCGGCCGCAGCCAGAAGTCGCCGGGGATGGCGTCGAGCCGGGTGAGCAGCTCGGCCAAATTCGAGCCGTCGCCGAGATCCTTGCCGTACTCGTTCAGGTCTTGGGCGATGAGGTTGAATTCCTTGACGCCGGCGGCGACCAATTCGCGAACCTCGCGGACGATCGAGTCGATCGGACGGCTCTTCAAATCGCCGCGGATGTGAGGAATGACGCAGAAAGAGCAGCGATGGGAACAGCCTTCGGAAATTTTCAGATAGCTGTAATGCTTGGGCGTGGCCAAGATCCGCGGCAGGTCGGGGTCGGGCAGAAGTTGGCGCGAAGGCGAGAAGTCGCTGAGCTTCTTCTTGGCGATCTCTTCGGGCAGCAGCCGTTCGCCGACCTGAACCCGCTCGGTCGAACCGTTCAATTTCTCCTTGAGCAAGGACCCGAGCCGGTCGAATTCGCCCAAGCCGACGAAGAGATCGACCTCGGGCATTTCCACGGCCATCTGCCGGCCGTAGCGCTGGCTCAGGCAGCCGGTCGCCACCACCACTTGGCAGCGGCCTTCCTCTTTGTAGCGCGAGGCATCGAAAAGCTTGTCGATCGATTCCCGCTTCGAATCCTCGACGAAGCCGCAGGTGTTGACCACGATGACTTCGGCTTCCTCGGGCTTGGCGGTGAAGGCAAAACCATCGGCCTTGAGGCCGCCGAGCATCAGCTCGGCGTCGACCAAGTTCTTGGGGCAACCCAAGGAGATGAGGCAAACTTTTTTAGCCGGGGATTCCATGAGTGGGCTGGCTTAACATTCTTGAGGGCGGCGGCACAATACGGAAAGGAGCTGGGCCCAACGGGGATTTATTCGCCTTCTTTGCGGTAGATCAAATAGTGGACTCGTTCCCGCCGATCCATCGTCGTGCTGAAGCCGCCCGAGATCGGGGCTCGCAGCCGGTTGTAGCGGGCGTCGATCAGCTGAAGCCTGGAATTGGCTTCGATGACCTCGGCCAAGTCCTCAACGATTTCGCGCATCTCGGAGACGACGTAGCCGCTGCCGCCATTGACCAACTTGGAGTTGAGCGCGAGGTCCAGGAAATCGCGGAGCGCCTCTTGGCGGCCGGGCTGGCCGCGCCGCGGAATATCGCCGGCATGCAAGGGAAAGTAAGCCTCCACGAAGTCGGCATTGGTCGCGCTGTCGTACCAGTCGGCTCGGACTACCGAATTATCGGCCGCCGTTCCGATTGTTGGTCCTTCATCTCGGATGAATCTACGGACCATTTGCTCGGCCAGCTCCGCCATGTCGGGATCGCGCTCGATGTGAACCACGTAATGGCCTTTTCGCACCAATTCCAAAGTCCGAGTGGCCTGGACGTCGCCTAGCACCGCGACGGTCATGCCAGGCCGGGGCAACTGGAAACGGCCATCCTCGTCGATTCGGTAGGGCAGATTCAAGGGACGAGGAGTGAAGGCCGGCCGCGGCCCTCCGCTGTCCAAGGCCGGAATCGCCGCCAAGCCGACGGTGGCCCGTCCAATTTGAAAGCTGAGGGTGCGAATCGGCAAGGAGCCATAGATTCTATTGTCGCCCCGGATGCTTCGAGCGGCCAGCAGCGAGGCTCCGGTCAAGGAATAGCCGCCGCTCGGGTCGGCCACCAACTCGGCGCTCCGCTCGTCGTTGAATTCGCGTTGGATGTGGGCCGGATAAGCCGCCTTGAAGGCGGCGGAGGCGAGGGCATGCCTCTCGGGGTTGGCGGAACGGGCTTGGGTCGTCAGATCGACGCCGATTCCCACCAGCCCGCTGGTCCATTGGCTCGGTTCGAGCAAAGCGATGCCGATCCCAACTTCGCCTTCATCGGAGAGCGAGGTGAGCATCGAGTTTCCGTTGAGTCGGTGGGCCGCAACCCCGCTCAAGAGCGGTCGGCCGAAGCGAAAATGGATTTCGCGGGCATGCTCGGCAACGTCCAGAGCCAGCAGATTGCAGACCGCGGTCTTCACCGCCACCAGGCTGGCCGCCCGCGAATAGAACTCATCGCCGCGCTCAGCCAAGGGCCGCGAAGCTTGGGGCAAAGTGGCTTGCTCTTCGGGGGTAAAGTAAGTGTCGAGCGAAGCTTGAAAATTTTCGGGCGAAGAAGCCGCCATTTCCTTGAACATCAGGGTATTGGCGGCCTCGATCGAAACCTCGCCTAGGCGGCCGTCGAGCAAGATATCGAATTCACGATGGAGCCTTTCGACCATCGTTCGGGTCTGGCTCTCGCTCAAGCTCAAAGGCCCCGGCGCCGATTCGACCCCAGTCGGAATGGCCGCCGGCGCCCGGCCCTCGGCCAAGGCCCGACCCCGAGCCCGGGCTTCCTTGCCCAAGGCGACGTAGCCGGTGCCGAATTTGGTCCAGGGAATCTCGATGCTCAGCCTCTGATAAGGATAGTTCTCCGGCGCCGGCCGATTCTCGATCGGGCCCGAAGCCCAAGTGTCCTGGAGGAGAAGGTCGGCCAAGGCATCGACATAACCGTTGGCGCTGCGGAGAAGGTAGGCGTCGGTGGAGCCCAAGGTGAAATTCTTGGTCCGCGCCGGCCGAGCGCTGGGAACTTGGAAGACGCTGAAGCCGGGCAAGGAGCCAAGAGCTTCGAGCGGGAAGGAGCTGTCGTCGACCAAGCCGTCGAAGGGCCTTTTGCCGCGGAGCAGGGCCAAGGCCGGATGCTTGAGGCGGTCGCCCGACTCGGGATGTTGCCGCAGGGTTTCGAGATAGCTTTCGATCACCGGGTTGTTAGGAAAACGAATGTCGCCGGATTCGGCAGCCCGGAGGGCTTGGACGATATCCTCGCGGGTGTAGATATTGGTCGCACCGCGGACGTCGCCGATCGAGAGCTCGTCCATCGGCAAGCGGCCGAAGTAAATCATCTTCAAAGCCGGATCCTCGTTGGCCAGGCGCATCAGCCGGCCGGGTTGGCCGACGGTCACCATGATGAGGTTGCGGTCTTGGGCGAGGCGCATGCCGAGCTGCAAGGCCCGCATCCCGGGATGAAACTGGACGTGCTGGCGGAAGGCCATCGGCAAAAGACGCTGGATTCCCTGGAACCAAATCCGCTCGAAGCGATTCAGACCCTGGCCCTCGCCGGCCGGCAGCGGCTCGTAGTCCAGCGCTCGGGTCGGTGTATGATAGTAGGCGGCTTCGGCCCCCGAAGCCATCACGCTGAGCAAATCCCGCGGCCCGAAAGCCCAATGCAAAGCGACCTCGTCGAAATCGAAGGCCAGACGGCCAACCCTCTCGGCATGGCACTGAGCAATGCGATAGCCTTGGCGAAAAGCTCGGACGTCGAAGGGATGGGCCGGAATGGCGAAGGCGTTGAGCAAATTCTCGACCAGGCCCGGTTGTTCCAGTCTTCTGGGGTTCAGGCCTTCGGAAATCAATTCTCGCAAGACCCGTTCGGCTTCCTGGCGGTTGAGCCGCTCCGATAAGTTGGAGGTCTCGCGACCACCGCGAATTCCCATCTTCGGCAATGGCAGGCCCGAAGCTCGACCCGAGCCGCTGCCAAAATTGTTGCCTTCCATCAGGGCCGGTTCGAATTGGAGCGGAGTCGTCGGCCAGCCTCGGGGAGCCGAAGCCATCGCGTAGGCCGGGACGGCCAAGGGGCCGAGCCCATCACCCAAACTCGGACGCGGCGTCGAGCCCAAGATTTCGCTGTGCCGGTCGATCTCCCTCTCCCAAGCCTGAAAGCCTTCGCCAAAAAGTCGCTGGCTCAAACGGCCGGCCATGTTGAATTGGAGCAAGAGGGCCAGGCCGTCGATCGCGGTGGTGGCGCCGTCGACCGTGGGCCGCAGACCGGCCCACTCTTCCATTCGATGGCCGGCCAAAATGCCGCCGAACATCGCGGTTTGCCGAAAAACCGGGCCGAGCCAGGCGGCGGCATTGCCTTGACCCAAGCGGCCTTGGAGAGCGGCGGCGCCGGCGCCGGCCAACCGCAGACCGCCGAGGGCGAAGAAACTGGCGGCAATCTCCCGGCTCAGCTGCTCGGTCGACCATTGCTGAGAGCGGCCAAGCGCGAAATTTCCGGTTCGAGCTAAAAGGGGAAAACTGGTGGCTTCGGCCGTGAAAGCCAGCGTCGAAGCCAAGGCCCTTCCGCCAATGCCTCGGGTCAGGAGACCGACCGGCGCCGATCCCAAGCGGGCCAGCATCGCAAAACGCGAAAGCCGGTAGATGGCTCCGGCGCCGCCCATCGCGAAGAGCGCAGCCGGCTCGGTGACTTCTTGAGAAAGGCGGCCGAGCAAGACTTCGGCCCGAGCGCCGATGGCGCCGGTTCCCTGCAAGGCTTGAAGTCGAGACCGGGCCCGGCCGGCGACCGAAGCTTCGCTGGCGCCGGCGGTGACGATTTCCAGAATCGCTTGGCTCTCGGCGCTATGACCCTGGCGCTCAAGGCGGCCGGCGTGGCTGAGCAGGGCTTGGTAGAAGAGTTCGGGATCCCGTTCTCGGGAGAGGGAACGCAATTCCTCCGAAGCTTGCGAAAGAGGACC
>JBIOXX010000422.1:0-2763 GCA_044869875.1 bacterium
CCAGGCTGAAGGGCCGGCCGGCTCTTTGGATTCAGCCGTGGCCGATGCTTCGCCCGATTTCGGCGCAGGGACGATTTTGAGCCCGATGAAGAAGCCGGCCAAGGCAGCGATGCCGCTGCTTTTCCAAGGATGCTCCCGCACCGTGGGACGAAGGTCGATCAAGTTGAGCAGATTTTGGGCGACGTCCTTGGCCGTGGATTGCAAAGCGGCTTTGGCGTTGGCCTCGCGGAGCTTCAGCAGCTCTTTTTCACTCCGCGGCTGCGGCTCGCTCGGCGGCGCTGAGACCGAATTTTCGGCGTTGCTCTTCAAGCTTGCGCTCATATTTCTCCGTTTTCTCCCGCAGCGACTTGCGTTTGGCGCTGGCGATCTTGAAATGGATCAAAAGAAAAAAGATCAGCAGCAGAGAGCCGCCGGCGATGAGGTAGCCGGCCCAGGGGCGTCCGCCCAAGACCTCGGCCAAGGCCAAGGCCATCCCGTAGAAGACGAAGGCGATGGCGATCAGGATGAGCCCGGCGCCGAGCAGGGTCAGCACGCCCCATAAGACGATTTGAAAGAGGGCATCGCGAAAGGAGGCCTTGCTCAAATCCCATTTGGCGTCGAGGTATTCGACGACGTATTCCCAGATCTCCCGGAATTGGCTGGGCAATTCTTCGAGAGCCTGCTGGGTCCCGGGATTTTCCTGGTTCTCTTCGGGGGACAATCAGCCTCCGTCTAGCGGCGGGCGATGAAGGCGCCGATTACGAATCCGACTCCGGCCGCGATCAGCAGGGCTTGCACTGGATTTTCTTTGATCCGCGACTCCAGGGTCTTTTCCATGTTTTGAGCCTTCGTCATGCCTTGCTGGTAATAATCGCTGGCGTTGTTCTTGAGGAGATTGACCGCGTCCTCGGCGAGATGCTTGGTGGCCCGTCCCAGGTCTTGGACATCGTGTCCGATGGCGGATGCACTGCTCTTAAACTCACTGCCGTGCTTCTGGAAAACGGTGTCTTTGGAATTGGTCATTTTTCGCCTCCTTCCGGTGGATCCTTTTGATTTTGGCTGATTATAGCTCGGTCCGAAGAATCTGTCTTTTTTTATTCGTAGAGCCTTTGGCCGCTGAAAGCCGGGTTTTGGAAGGCCGGGAGGACCACTTCCTTGCGGAGCTCGTCGACCGCGTCGGTCAAGCCGCTGACGGTCAGGGGGAACATCCGGATGGCCTGGGAGATCGCGTGGATGGTGGGATGGCCGCTCCAGTATTCCGGCGTTTCGGGGTTCAGCCAGACTATCGACGGATAGTGCTCGCGGAGCTTGCGCAGCCAGGCGATGCCGGGTTCGGCGTGCTTTTCCCAATAGTCGATCGAGCCGTTGGCGACGAAGAGCTCGTAGGGATTCATGCAGGCGTCGCCGACGATCAAGACATGGAAGCTCCGGCGGTAGCGGCGGAAGACTTCCTCGGTCGTGATGAAGTGGCGCTGCTGCATGTCGGTGAAGAGGCGGCCGTAGATGCAGTTATGAAAATAGAAATGGTGGAAGGCCTTGAAGTGCCGTGAGGCATGGGCCGCCGAAAAGAGGGATTCGACCAATTGGGCATAAGGGTCCATGCTGCCGCCGACGTCCATCAGCAGCATGAGCTCGGCTTGGTTCTTTCGGGGTTGGCGGTAGACTAGGTCGATCTCGCCGGCGTTGCGCGAGGTCTTATCAATGGTTCCGCCGATATCCAGCTCCACCGCTTGACCGGTGGGCTCGAGACGGCGAAGGCGCTTCAGGGCGACCTTGAGCTGGCGGGTGTCGAGGACCAAGTCGTGGCGGTAGTTGCGGAAGCGCCGTTCCTCGGCCACTTTCACCGCCATTCGACCGCCGCCCGGTCCGCCGAGGCGGATTCCCGAGGGATGGGCGCCGGAATGGCCGAAGGGCGAGGTCCCGCCGCTGCCGATCCAGTGGCTGCCGCCGTGATGCTCCGAGGTCTGTTGTTTCAGCCGCTCTTGGAAGCGACGCCGCAGCTCTTCCAAATCCAATTTCTCCAAGCCTTTGGGAAGCTCCGGCCGCTGATCGACGATCCGATTCAGCCAATCCATCAGCTCTTTTTTGAATTCGGCCGATTCGACGCCGCTGAAGCAGGCGAGGAAGGCCTGGTCGTAGGCATCGTAGAGAGCTTCCGATTTCACCAAGAGGGCCCGGCCCAGGTAGTAGAAGCGGTCGATCGAGGAATCGGAGAGATCGCCGGCCAAGGCTTCCATCAGATCGAGCCATTCGTGGGTCCCGACCGGGACTTTCAAGGCGCGGAGAGCATAGAAGAAGGCGAGGAACATCTTTACCTTCGCAAGCGGGCGACTCGCGGATGTGCGTGGTCCTGCTCATTCTTGAGCAGGGCGCCGATCAAGGGTGTTTCTTCCAGGATTTGCTTGGCGTCGATTCCCATCGCCAGCAGGGCCTGAATCCAGTCGATCAGCTCCGAGGTCGAGGGCGGTTTCTTGAGGTTGGCCACCTTACGGAGCTCGAAGAACTTCTGGAGGGCGGCTTGGAGCAAATCCTTTTCCAAATCCGGGAAGTGGACTTTGACGATCTGGGTCATCATCGCTTCGTCGGGGAACTCGATGAAATGGAAGACACAGCGGCGAAGAAAGGGGTCGGGCAACTCTTTCTCGGAATTGGAGGTGATCACGACCATCGGCCGCTGCTTGGCCGAGATCTCCTCGTCGGTCTCGGGGATGTGGAAACGCATCTCGTCGATCTCGGCCAGGAGGTCGTTGGGGAATTCGAGGTCGGCCTTGTCGATCTCGTCGA
>JBIOXX010000423.1:0-2378 GCA_044869875.1 bacterium
CGCCGGTTTTGCAGGCGGAGATGTTTGATTGACGTGTCATCCCGAGCGTTAGCGAGGGATCTGCGACTGCCCTGGTCGGTATGAGATTCCTCGGTCCCTTCGGGTCCTCGGAATGACAACAGTAAATGAATTATCTCTCCTCCCTCTGGCAAAAAATCCCCTGGTCCGACTTGGCCCGCCTCGGCAGCCTCGGTTTCGTTTCCCTCTGTGCCGTTCTCGGCGTCGTGATGGTGCCCTTGGGGTTGCCCGGCACTTGGTTGATCGTCGTCGGAGCGGTGCTCTACTCGATCTTCTTTTCTTTCGACGGCGGGACCAGCTCGGCCTGGGTGGTGGATCTCATCCTTATCGGGATGGCCATCTTCGGCGAGATCGTCGAATTCTTCGTCGGCACCTTGGGCAGTAAGCCGTTCAAGGTCAGCAACGGCGCGATCGTCTGCGCCTTCATCGGCGGCATCGTCGGTGCCATCATCGGGGTGCCGGTTTTTTTGATCGGCTCGCTCCTTGGACTTTTTCTCGGAGCTTTCCTCGGAGCCTTCATCTGGGAACTGGCGACTTTGGGCAGCGTCGGACGGGCTCTCACCAACGCGCTGGCCGTGCTTGCCACCAAGATCGTGGCTACCTTCCTCAAGACGACCTTGGCGATCGTCATGGCGATTTATTTGTTATTCAAGATTTTCTAAAGAGGGGTTGCCAGCCAAGCGCTTGCTCCCTTACAATTTCCGGAATTGTTCATCAGGAACATCGCAGGGGGCAAAGGCAGTAACGGGGGTGTGTATGAAACGGGTAAGGTCGAGCGCTGTTCTTTTCATCTTTTGGGCCTTTGTCGCGGCTTGCGGCAATGGCAACGTCATCCTGAGCGTCGATCCCAGCGACGCCATCGTCAAAAAGGGACTGACTCAACAATTCACCACCAACGAGGATCAAGTGGCCTGGAGCGTCGAGGGGGGAAGCTCCAACGGCGTGATCGACGGCGGCGGCCTCTACACGGCGCCGAGTGTCCTGCCCGCCAATCCAACGGTGACGGTGCGGGCGACCAAGGGGCAGGAGACGGTGGCCGCAACGGTGCATTTGGTGACCTCGGATGCCTTGGTGTTTTCGACCGATCCGACGCAGGTGAACGAAGACCCCGACCATCGGATGGACGATGAAGGTCTTTTGGGTCCCGGAGCCCAGGACCGCTTGGCCTTGGCTCAAGGCGGCGCCAGGGTCGACGTCACCTGGGGCGCTTTTGCCGATGTCTATTTCAATCAACAATTGAATTCCTCGGGCTTCGGGGACGACCAGACGCTGACCGATACCGGAGAGGCGATCGCCCTGGGAGTGCAGGAAGACCAAAGCGACAATCCGGTGCTCTTGTTCAACAGCGGTGTCTTCAGCAACGGTCGAGTTCAAGTGATGGTCGGCTCCAACGGCGGCGCCAACTTCGGGAATCCGGTCACGGTGTTTCCTTCGGTGCCCGGCGATTTCCAATTCCAGGCCAGCTTGGCGGTGGACGAGCAAAATATCTTCCACGTCGTTCTCGAGAATGGACCCAACTCCGGCGTCGGCTTCTCTCCAATCGATGGAACTTTGTATTATTCGAAGAGCGAGGACGGCGGCGTGACGTGGGCGAGTCCTTTCCCGATCGCCGCTCCCGCAGGGCCCGACGACGTCATCCAAACTCCTCAGCTCCAAGTCGATTCCCAGGGAAATATCTATGTTTGCTATTCGGTGGACCCGGATGGCGGGGCCAATCCCGAGACTTCGGATCTATTTTTCGCGAAGAGCAGCGATGACGGAGCGAGTTTTTCGAGCGTCGATCTCACTCCGGGGTCCAGCGCCGATAATACATTCTGCCGACTCAGCCTCGGGCCCGACGGCGAAATTTACCTGTCTTATAATTCCAGCACGCTCAGCGATACCGACGTCCTTTTTCAGCGAAGCCTCGATGGCGGAGCGAGCTTTTCTTCGCCGATACCCATCAATAGCACTACGTCCGGAAGGCAAGGTTACGCTTTCCTTTCGACCGACATCGCCAACCGGATCGCTGCGGTTTGGGCTGCCGACAGCGATCAAAACGATCTCCCCGATACCCTGGTGTACTCGCAAAGTCTGGACGGCGGAACGACCTTTTCGCCCAATGTGCCGATCGCCGGCGGGGCGCCGGCCGACTTCACGGTCCCGACCGGCCTGCGCCACGACCTTGCGGGGCGCTTGCATATCTCCTTCGGCTCCAATCCGGAGAATCCGGGTTTCGAGACCGATATTTACTATCTATTAGGCGAGTAGGCGCTAATCCGCATAAATCCTTTTTTCCAGCAATCGGTTGTTATCCAGACCGGGCGC
This sequence comes from bacterium, assembly GCA_044869875.1. Taxonomy (GTDB): domain Bacteria; phylum UBA10199; class UBA10199; order DSSB01; family DSSB01; genus DATEDP01. The sequence continues at coordinate 2,326 of JBIOXX010000423.1, forward strand.
AGGCGCACCGAATTGGGGAAGATAACTCTGCAAATCTCGAGACATTTATTCGA
>JBIOXX010000424.1:0-2272 GCA_044869875.1 bacterium
CCACCGATCCCGATTTCACCTTCGTGAAAATCCAGGACAACCCCGACGAAAAGCGCTACCGCTTCCTCGGCGGTTGGACCCATCGGATGGAGGATTTGCCGGTGACCTTGTTGGCGAGCCTCGGCTACGAGCGGGTCAGCAACTTCGGCTGGGTCCAGGGCGTAGGACGAAACAACATCCTCGGCCAGGTTCAATTCCAGATCAACCTCGACCGTTGGACTCACTTCCCGAAATAAAATCGCTTATTCGTAGTACTCGATGCCCAAGTGGGTGATCTGCTCTTCGCCCATCAGGTAGCGAAGCGTGTTCTTGAGCTTCATTTCCTGGATGAAGAGGTTGTGCTCGGGGTAGAGGCCTTCGGCGGTCATCGGCGACTTGTAGAAGAAGGAGAGCCATTCCTGGATGCCCTTCATGCCGGCTCGCTTGGCCAGGTCCATGAAAAGGACCAAATCAAGGACCAGCGGAGCGGCCAGGATGCTGTCGCGGCAGAGGAAGTCGATCTTCATCTGCATATCGTAGCCGAGCCAGCCGACGAGATCGATATTGTCCCAGCCTTCTTTATTGTCGCCGCGGGGCGGGTAATAGTGAATCCGGACCTTGTGATAGAAGTTGCCATAGAGGTCGGGGTAGAGTTCGGGCTGTAAAATGGTGTCGAGGACGCCCAGCTTGCTCTCTTCCTTGGTCTTGAAGGAATCGGGATCGTCCAACACCTCGCCGTCGCGGTTGCCGAGGATATTGTTTGAGAACCAGCCCTTGAGCCCGAGGTAACGGGCCTTGAAGCCCGGCGCCAAGATGGTCTTGAGAAGGGTCTGGCCGGTCTTGAAGTCTTTGCCTGAAACCGGGGACTTCGTCTCCTGAGCCAACTCCAGCAAAGCCGGAGTGTCGGTGGTTAGGTTGGGCGCGCCGTTCGCAAAGGGGACGCCCATCTTCAAGGCTGCATAGGCGTATATCATGCTGGGGGAGATCGTTTTATCGTCCTTGTCGAGGGCCGCCTCAAAAGCCTTCAGGCTATGGTGGGCGGGGCCGGGCTGAATGAAAACTTCGGTCGAGCCGCACCAGATCACGACCAAGCGCTTGGCGCCGCTTTGTTTCTTGAAATTCTCGATGTCGGCGATGACCTGGGTGGCCAGCTCGCGGCGAGTGCCTTTCTTGACGTGGGTGCCGTCGAGCTTCTTGACGTAATTCTTGTCGAAGGCCCCGGCCATCGGCTTGAGTTGGGAGAGGACGTCCTTGATCGGTTCGAGATCGCTTTTATTGAGGACGCCGGCTTTGCTGGCCGCCTCGAAGGCGTTGTCCGGGAAGATATCCCAGGCGCCGAAAACCAGGTCTTGCAATTGGCTAATCGGGACGAAATCCTTGACCAGCGGGTTCTTCTTGTCGGTGCGCTTACCCAGCCGGATGTGACCCAATTGGGTGAGGGAGCCGATAGGCTTGGCCAAACCGCGCTTAATGAGTTCGACGCCGGCCACAAAGGTGGTGCTGACCGCACCCAAGCCGACGAGTAAAATGCCTAGTTTGCCATCGGCCGCTTCAATCGGCCTTCCCTTTTGAGTCATATAAAGCCTTCTCCTAAGTATGAGGGGGATTCAGAGTTCGCGCCCTATAACACCCGGTATGGACTGTGTAAACGTCGATTTCAGAAGGCCGAAGGCTCCCATCGCGGCTTTATTTCGTACAGAAATTAGAGCCCAAAACAATGAAATGATTGAAAAATTGCCAGCAACTTTTTGGTGACGGCACCGAGATCCTCTTTGTTCCAAAACTCTTATAGGAAATCACTGTGAGTAGTCATTCCGCCTCTGGGTGCACGGACGGCGGAGGAGATTCTGTCTCTTCCGAGGAAGCTCCGTTTTTTGCCGGTCAAGTAAGGGGCTTAGGCTCTTTAACCCTCGATGCCTCCGCCAAGCTGGCCCTGCGCGGGAAGATCGAATCCAGCTTGCATCATATATTTCAGGTTCCCCAATTGGTGGACGGTCTGACCGATTACCTCTCCGAGGTGGTCTCCGAAGACGATCAAAGCGCCCTCGCCTTGGGATTTTGACGCCGGCTGTCCTCAGGGCAGCGATAGGCGATTGCTTCTCCGATATGAGCCACTGAAATTTCCTCCGTTCCCTCCAAATCGGCGATCGTCCGCGCTACTTTCAATAGACGATGATAGGCTCGAGCCGAGAGCTCCCATTTCTCTACCGCCTTTTCCAAGAGCCGCATCGCTTCGGCATTCAATTCGCAATATCGGCGTAGATCCTTGGGTCCCATTTGGGAATTGGCTAGT
>JBIOXX010000425.1:0-3632 GCA_044869875.1 bacterium
CGGCGCTGGCATTCCTCGCAGAGGGTTTCCTTGATGCCGTCCAAGAATTTCGCCAAAGCCTGGCGGTAATTCTCCCGGTCCTCGGGCGTGCCCAGCGAATTCAGGCTGAGCTGGAGCGAAGAAAGCCCAAGCTCGGCGAAGAGCTGGTTGGAAAGCGCGATCAGCTCGGCGTCGAGCAGCGGATGGTCGGCGCCGAAGATCTCGGCCCCGATCTGGTGGAATTGGCGCAGCCGGCCCTTCTGGGGCCGCTCGTAGCGAAACATCGGCCCCATGTAGAGGAAACGTCCCTCTTGCACGTTGTGGGAAGTGAAGTGCTCGATGAAGGCCCGGACCACCGGCGCCGTTCCTTCGGGCCGCATCGCCAGGCGCTTTTCGTTGCGGTCGAGGAGCGTATACATCTCCTTCTCGACGATCTCGGTGGTTTCGCCGACGCCGCGCTCGAAGAGGTTGGCGTCTTCGAGGATCGGCGTCCGGATTTCGCGGAAGCCGGCCGGCGCGAAGATCCGCCGGGCCATCGCCTCGATCCACAGCCATTTTTTCGCCTCGCCGGGATCGGTCAAGTCTTCCATGCCCTTGACGCCGGCGATCTTATTCTTCGACATTTCCGGTGTCTTCCTTGGTTTGGGTCTTAGCCAGGTATTCCTTGAGTTGGAGGGCCTTGGTATAGATCGGCTTGAAGCCCTGGTCTTCCTCCAGCTTGTACTTTTCGATCTTGCGCAGGGCCTTCTGCGGATTCTTGAGCTTGAGGTAGAAGATGCAGAGCTCCTTGAGCAGTCCCATCTCCTTGGGTCGCTTGAGCAGGATCTTTTCGTAGACCTCGACCAAGACGTCGAGGTGCTTCATCTCCTTGCGAAGATCGCGGGCCAGCTTTTCGTATTCCCGCAGTGACTCCTCCTGCATGCCTTGGTTGAAATAGATCTCGGCCAATTTCAGCCGATGCCGGACTTCTTCGGGCTCGGACTCGATCAGCTTTTGGCTGGCTCGGATCGCGTCCGGCCCCTTGCCATGGGTCAGGTAATTGTGAACGACGATTTGGTATTGCTGGGAGGCGTCGGCCTTCATGCCCATCTTGTGATAGAGCTCGCCCAGCTTCTCGTTGAACTCGACCGAGCCCGGCGAGAACTTAAGGACGTTCTTGTAGATCGCGATCGCCTTCAGCAAGAAGCCGTTCTCGCTGTAATGCTCGGCGACCTCGCGGAGCCAGGCGATGCCGTTGCGGATGTCCTTCTTCTTGAAGTAAAGCTCGCCGACCTTGAGCTTGAGCCGCATGTCGGTGGGGTCCTTGGCCGACATCGCCATGAACTCCTTGAGCTCCTGGTCGGGACCGCTCTTCTTGAAGAGGCCCTTGAATAAGTTGGAAATTTTTTCCGTAGGCATAATACTACGCAAATTCTGCGAATTTGCTGCGCGATCGGGCAAAGCCCGATCTTGCATTTATTTCCTTTTATCACCCTTCTTCTTAGAGCCTACGCCGCCGGCCCGCCGATCGATCTCTTGGACGAGGCCGTAGAGGCCCAGGACGTAGCTGTAGGCCCCAAAACCCGAAACCTGGCCCACCGCCACCGGGGCGATAAAGGAATGATGCCGGAATTCCTCGCGTTTGTAGATATTGGAAAGATGGACCTCGACTACCGGCAGGCCCACCGCCGCCACCGCGTCGCGCAAGGCTACCGAGGTGTGGGTATAGGCCGCGGGATTGATCAGGATGCCGTCATAGGTCCCGGCAGCCTGTTGGATAGCGTCGACCAGGGCGCCCTCGCTGTTGGACTGAAATACCTTGAGCGAGAGATTCTCCTCCTTAGCGATGACCTGGAGGCTGCGGTCGATATCGCGCTGGGTGACCGAGCCATAGACCTCGGGCTCGCGCAATCCCAGCAAATTGAGATTGGGCCCATGGATGACCAGGATCTTAGGCTTGGCAGGAGGCATCGAGGCCCTTTCTCCACTCCTGGACTCGGCTGAGGAGCGACTCCAGCTTTTGAATCTTTCGCTCCCGCGGGCTGGCCGGCTCGGGATTTTCCACCAAAGTCAGATGGGCGTTTTCGCGCGGCGAATCGAGCTCGACGATCGGGTCGTGAAAGGCCGGATCGGTCAGGTCGCCGAAGTCGGTGATCTTATATTCCCGGGTCACCTCATCGTCCTGGGCAGGCCGGGCGCCGCCCAAGTCGAAGGGAGCCTCGACCGAGGGGGCCTCTTGAATCTTGTTGCCGCCGCCTCCGCCACCACTCTTGAAGCGTTCGAAGACCCGCCGCTGTTCTTCTTTCATCTCGGCCAAAAGTTGGCGCACTTCCTCATGGTCGGGCCGTTCTCGAAGAATGAGCTCGGCCAGCTCCATCGCGTACTGGCTGCTGCCCTGCTCGCGTAAAATCTTGACCATGGTGGCGGTGTAGAAAATCGGAGGGAAATCGACAGGCATAGGTTCAACCTCTTAAAGGATTTCTTCCAGCGGTGTCGGGATCACGGCCGACTTTCCGATCTTGTTTAAATAAACGAAATGAAGCTTCGACGACACCCTTTTTTTGTCCTGAATCAAGGCTTTACGATAGGCTGCCGGCGAAAAATTCGGCATTTCCGCGGGCAGGCCGGCAGTCTCGATCAGGGCCTTCAAACGGGCGAAATCGCGGGCCGGCAGCCCGGCCCGCTTCATCGAAAGACGGCCGGCGAAGACCATGCCCATCGCGATGGCCTCGCCATGGGTGTACTTCTTGTATTGAGTCAAGCTCTCGATGGCGTGGCCCAGGGTGTGGCCGAAGTTGAGCTTGGCCCGAAGGCCGAGGGTCTCGAGCTCGTCGCGCTCCACCACCCAGGCCTTCAGCTCGCAGCAACGGCGGACGATGGCTTCCAAGCCGGCGCCCCGGCCTTTCACCAGACCGGCCATGTCCTTTTCCAAGGTCCGGAAGAGCTTGGCGTCGAAGATGGCGGCGTATTTGATGACCTCGGCCATCCCGCAGAGCAGCTCGCGGGGCTTCAGGGTCTGAAGGAATTTCTCGTCGATCAGGACGAAGCGCGGCTGGTAAAAGGCGCCGACCAGGTTCTTGCCCTCGGGCAGATCGACCCCGGTCTTGCCGCCGATCGAGCTGTCGACCTGGGCCAAGAGAGTGGTTGGGATCTGGACGAAGGGCACGCCGCGCAGAAAGCTCGCCGCCGCGAAGCCGACCAGGTCGCCGATCACCCCACCGCCCATCGCCAGGATCGGCGTCTTGCGGTCGACCTTGAACTCCACCAGCTTGGCGTATACCTGGGCCACGGTCTTGAGATTCTTGTGGCGCTCGCCGTCGGGCAGGACCAGGAGCTTGACGTCGTGGGTCCGCTTCAATTCCCGAATCGCGGCCTTGCCGTAAAGTCGGTTTACGACCTCGTTGGTGACGAGAACGAGCTTCTCGGCCGGACAATGGCGCTGCAAGAGCAGGTTGAGGTAACTTAATCCATCTTTCTGAAAATAAAGCGGATAGCTGCGATCGCCGAGGTCGACCCGAAGGGAGGCCGCCTCCAGCGGCAGAACCTTGAGGATTTCCTCGGCGACTTCCTTGGGATTGATGCCGTCGGTCGGAATTTGCAGCGCGATCTTGTCGTAGAAAGGCGCCCGCTTCACCCAAAGCTCGCGAAGCTTGGCCTCGCGGTCGCCTTCCAGC
>JBIOXX010000426.1:0-5383 GCA_044869875.1 bacterium
ACGTCGGCCGTGCCCGCCTGGTACACGACGTGCGCGTACGGGTGCAGGATCGGCGTCATCGCCGGGGAGTCGTCGTTCTTGATGAGCAGCAGGTCGGCCTTCTTGCCGGGCGTGATCGAGCCGATGACGTCTTCCATACCGAGCGACTTCGCGCCACCCATGGTCGCCATGTGCACGACGTCTTCGGCCCGCAAGCGGTTCTTGTCGGCCTTGTTCTTCAGCATCTCGAGGGCCCGAATGATCTTCATCCGGGTGAAGCGCGGCTCGATGATCTCGTCGATATAGCCCAGCTCGGCCGCCTTGTAAGGAGTGGCGAAGGTGGCGCGGTAATCCTCGGTCAGGCGGGTCCGTTCGGCCGCCACATCCTTGGCCTTATCGATTTCCTTGCGGAAGATGATGTTGACCGCGCCGTCCGAGCCCATCACCGCGATCTCGGAAAAAGGATAGGCGAAGTTGACGTCGCCCCGAATGTGCTTCGAGCTCATGACGTCGTAAGCCCCGCCGTAACCCTTGCGGGTGATCAGCGTGACCTTGGGCACCGTCGCCTCACAGAAAGCGTAGAGCAGCTTGGCGCCGTGGAGGATGATGCCGCCGAATTCCTGGTCGGTGCCCGGCAAGAATCCCGGCACGTCGACGAAGGTGACGATCGGAATGTTGAAAGCGTCGCAGAAGCGGACGAAACGGGCGGCCTTGATGCTGGCGTCGATGTCGAGGCAGCCGGCCAAGACTTGGGGCTGGTTGGCGACGATGCCGGCGACCCGGCCGTTGTAGCGGCCGAAGCCGATCAGGATGTTCTTGGCGAAGTCGGGGCCGATCTCGAAAAAATAGCCGTCGTCCAAGGTGCTCTTGATCAAAACCTTCATGTCGTAAGGCTTGTTGGAGCTGTCGGGGATCAGAGTGTCGAGGGCCTCGTCGATCCGAGCCGGATCGTCCTTGGGCTTGAGCAGCGGCGGATCTTCCAAATTATTCGAAGGCAGGAAGGAGAGCAGCTCCCGGACTTGCTGGAGCGCGGCCTGATCGTTGGGCGCCCGCATCAACGAGACGCCGGATTTCGTATTGTGGGCGACGGCGCCGCCCAAATCTTCTTTGCTGACGACCTCGTGAGTGACGGCCTTGATGACTTCGGGGCCGGTGATGAACATGTGGGCGGTGTTCTCGACCATCAGGATGAAGTCGGTCAGGGCCGGCGAGTAAACCGCCCCGCCGGCGCAGGGTCCCATGATCACCGAAATTTGGGGAATGACACCGCTGGACATCACGTTGCGCAGGAAAATGTCGGCATAGCCGGCCAGCGATTGGACGCCTTCTTGAATGCGGGCGCCGCCGCTGTCGTTGAGGCCGATCACCGGCGCGCCGGTCTTGGCGGCGAGATCCATGATCTTGCAAACCTTCTTGGCGAAGGCTTCGCCGAGCGAGCCGCCGAAGCTGGTGAAGTCCTGGGCGAAAAGAAAAACCGTTCGGCCGTCGATCGTGCCGTGGCCGGTGATGACGCCGTCGCCCAAGATCTTCTTCTCTTCCATCCCGAAGTCGGAGCAACGATGAGTGACGAAGCGGTCCATCTCGACGAAGCTGCCCGGATCGAGCAGGAAATCGACCCGCTCCCGGGCGGTCATCTTGCCGGCCTTATGCTGGGCGGCAATGCGGTCGGCGCCGCCGCCTTGCTCGGCCTCGACGTTCTTTTTCTTCAAGATTTCGGACATTTCGCGATTGCTCGGCATAGTAAATCCCCTGGAAAAATCGGGTTCTAGGCGATGCCGATCTAATTTGTCGGGAGGCCGGGGGTCAAGGAAATTACAAAAAATCCCGCGTCACCCGCGCCTGGACCGCCGCCTTGGCGACGGCCTTGGCGACCGCGGCGTGGACCAGCGGGTCGAGCGGATCGGGGATGAGCTCTTGCTCCGGCGTCTGGCTGACGATGGCCAGAGCCGCGGCGATGAAGATCTCGGGCGTGAAGCGCAAGGCATGGGCGTCGATGGCGCCGCGAAAGATGCCGGGGAAGCCGATCAGGTTGTTGACCCGGCTGCCGTCGCTGGCGAAGGCCGCGCCGGCTTCAAGGGCCTCGGCGATCGTGATCTCGGGGAAAGGGTTGGAGAGGGCCAAGATGACTTGGCCTTTTTGGATGTCTTCGCTCTTGATCAAGCCGGGCAGGCCGGTGGTGGCGACCACGACCTGGCATTGACGGAGCAAATCCTTCAAGTCGGTGTTGACCCCGCCGAGACTCTCGAAGCGCTTCTTGGCCTCGACGTTGACGTCGCTGCCGTAAACCGGATTGCCGGTGTACTTCATGATGAGGTTGGCGATGGCCGAGCCGGCGGCGCCGAGGCCGATCTGGCCGACCTTGGCGTTGCGTAGATCTAGCCCGCCCATCCGGCAAGCATTGATCAGCGCGGCCAGGGCGACGGTGGCGGTGCCGTGCTGGTCGTCGTGCATCACCGGAATTTTTAAGCGCTCGATCAGCCGGGCCTCGACTTCGTAGCAATCGGGAGTGCGGATGTCCTCGAGCTGGATCGCCGCGAAGGTCGAGGAGATGGTCTCGACCGCGTCGACGAAACGGTCAACGTCGAGGGTGTTGATCAAGATCGGAATCATGTGAAGGCCGGAGAATTGTTGGAACAGCGCGGCCTTGCCTTCCATCACCGGCATCGAAGCGACGGCGCCGAGATTGCCCAGCCCGAGCACCCGGCTGCCGTTGGTGATGAGGCCTACTGTCTTGCCGATGGTGGTGTAGATCTCGACTTGGGAAGGGTCTTCCTTCAGGAGCTTGCAAACGCTGGCCACACCCGGGGTGTAGACCTTGCGCAGGTCCTCAATCGACTGGATGGGGATCTTGGGCCTGATCAGCAGCTTGCCGCCGCGATGCAGTTCCAGCACCTCGTCGATCACGGATTCGAGCTCGACCTCGGGGATCTTCCGCACCGCGCTGACGATGGCGCTTAAGTGATCCTCGTCGTTGACGATGATCGTGATGTCGCGGATGTTGAACAGCTCGCCGAAGCTGACCGTCGAGATGTTGCCGATGTCCCCGCCCATCTGGGAGATGGTGGAGATCAGCTTGGATAAGGTCCCGATAAATTTACGATTTTTGCAACGTAAGGTGCGGATCAGCTTTTGATTGGACATAGGGGAGATTCAATCTCCCCTGGCCGGGAGGAGGGGTCAAGGAGAAAAAAACGGCTTTCAATCGCGACTGACGATTTCGGCGAGCAGAATCCAATCTTCTCCGGGGACTTCGTTGTCCTCGCTACCGGTCGAGAGAAAGGCGCCGTATCCCCCGTAGGTTTCGGCCGAGGCGCTCAAGTTGGGAGAGACCGCCGGGCGAGGTAGATATAGATAGAGGGCCAGCAAGCAAGTCGCGATCGGCAAGGCCAGCCGCCAAGTCCAGGACAAGCCGAAAAAACCGGGGCGGCGCTCGGTTTGTTCGAGGATTCGGCGGTATTCGTCGGCCGGCGCCGGCGGCGCTTCGGGCGAAGCCTGACGCAGGTAGTTTCCGATCTTGCGGTCGATTTCCGATTTTTCTTCAGGTCGATCCATGGTTTTCTTCAATGTCCTCCACGAGTTGACGCAGCTTTTCTCGACCCCGGTGCAAGCGCGACTTGACGGTGCCGATCGGCAGATCCAAGACCTCCGCAATCTCCTGAAGGTTGAGCTCCTCCATGTAGAATAGTACGATCACGGTCCTTTGATCCAGGTCGAAGCCCGACAGCAAGCGCCGGACTTCGTTATTTTCCAGCCGGGGGATTTCCCGCTCCAAGGCCGGCTCTCGCTCCTCTTCCCAGGCTTGGGAGGGAGGGGGCTGGCGCCGTAAGCCGTCGACGGCCACGTTCTGCACGATGCGGTAGATCCAAACCCGAAGCGCGCAGCGGCCCTCGAATGTCGGCAAGCCTTTCCATATTTTCAAGAAGGTCTCTTGTACCAAGTCGTCCAGCAGGAACGCGGGGGTCAACCGGTAGATGGCCCGCCGCACGAGGTTGCGGTATTCCTCGTAAAGCTCGCGGAAATTCCGCAGCCTCCCTTCGGTGATCCGTCTAATTTTTTCGTCGACCTCTTCCTGCATGGCTGAGCTGAAATCGCTTAAGGTGGCGGCGGTGGAGGTGGCATGTCCGGATGCTTTCGCCGGAATTCCTCGAACCTCTTTCGGCGCAGCTCGCTGAATTTCTTGCGCTGCTCCGGCGTCAATATCTGGCGGATCGCGAGGGCTTGGCGGAATCCCTCCCGCTTCATCTCGCTTTGGGCTTTCTCCAAGGCCTCGAAGCGTTCCCAGATGGTAGTTTCGTTTGCGGTCCCGCCCATTGCCTGTTCCAAGGCGGTTCTAGCGTCTTGAACGCCCTTCTGCCTTTCCTCGAAGCTCTGGCGCGATTGCTCCTGGACTTTTTGAATTTGTGTCTTTTGCTCCGGGCTCAAGCCGAGCTCCTCAACGAAAGGAGCCTTGGTCAAGTCGGGCGGAAGCCGTTGGGGCGGCGGGAAATCTCCGGGCTGGGCGTAGGCGCCGGAGATTCCCGTCAGCAGCGGCAGGATAGCCAGTAGGGTTTTGAGGGTACGGGATTTCGACATGATTCTCTCCTATTCGGATTCGGGAGCGGGGCCACCGAATTTGGATGCCTCGGCGACCATCTGTTGAAGCAGGTCGGAAAGCGAGACCCCCTTGCTTTCGGCAAAGCTGCTCAAGGCTTCGGGCGCTTGGCCTTCAAGGGCCGAGAGATCCAGCGTTCCGTCGCGGGAGTTTTGCATTAAAGTCCTCATGAAGTCACCGATCTCCCTCCGCCCGGCCTCGTCTATTCCTTGGGATTCGAGGAAGCTGTGGAGCTCACCGTGAATGCCGTCGCGGGGCGGGCCCGGGGGTCGGTGTTTGGCCATTTCCAGGCCGTTCTGGATCACGCTTTCGACGGAAACGCCGTTCTCTTCGGCGAATCGAACCAGCGCCTCCGGAGCCTCGGCCGCTAGGGCCGAAAGGGTCTCTTCGTCGAGCTCGCCGCCCTGAGCGGCATCGAATACTTTTTTATGGAAGTCGCGAACCTCGCTTCGCTCCTCCTCGCTAAGCCCTTTCATGAATTCCATGAACTTGCGCGGATCTTCAACGCCGCTCGCGGTTTCGCCGTCGAGCTCTTGGATGATTTGGTCCAGATCGCCCGCCGAAACATCGGCCGGCGCCTGGGTAGAAGAGGGGGGTGAAGAGCGATCGAAATACGAAACAGCCTCGCTTCCGTCAGAGACGAGGCTGGAATTGCTTTGAATCAAACTTTTAGTGGAAGACTCGGTCGTTTCGGTGCTGGCAGCCTGGGGTGGGGAATAACTCTGAATTTTCATCTCGCCTCCGTCATAGCCGGCCGGAATTGGCCTTGTGCCCGAAAAGACGGAGGCGGGGTCGGGAAGGTTCCCGACCCCC
>JBIOXX010000427.1:0-6543 GCA_044869875.1 bacterium
GCCGAGGAATATTACCGCAAGGCCTTCGCCGAGATGGAGAAGCTGCCGCGCAAGCCGCTGCTCGCGGCCTGGATCATGGGCAAGACCTACCAGCGCATTTTGCAGAAAATCCGCTCCCGCGATTTCGACGTCTTCTACAAACCGGTGAAGCTTTCCAAGCCGACCAAGCTCTGGATCGCCCTCCGCGAAAGATTTTTCTAAGCCATGTTCTCGCCCACTTCCACCGACGTGACGGTGATCGGCGGCGGCTTTGCCGGCCTGGCGGCGGCACTGCGCCTCCATCGGGCCGGAGCCAAGATCCGGCTGGTCGAGAAGCGGGCCTTCTTCGGCGGCCGGGCCTACTCCTTCCGCGAAGCCGTGACCGGCGAGACCGTCGACAACGGCCAGCACCTGATGATGGGCTGCTACGAGGAGACTTTCGCCTTCCTGAAAGACTTGGGAACCTTCGACCGGCTCGACGTCCAGAAATCCTTGAGCGTCGCTTTCTCGGAGGGACCCGAGAAGACCTTCGAGCTCTCCTGTCCCGATCTGCCGGCGCCGCTGCACTTGGCCTGGGGCCTGCTCCGTTACCGCGGGCTCAATTTCCGCGACAAAAGAGGAATGGCCCGGCTGATGAGCTTGGCCAAGAAGAGCGCTGGAGCAACGGCGCTCGACGCCCAATCGATCCAAGAATTGCTCCGCCAAACCGGTCAAACCGAGGCCGCGATCCGCAAGTTCTGGGAGCCGCTGGCTTTGGCAACGGTCAACGAGAGCCTCGATCTAGCCAGCGCCCGGCTCTTCGTCGAGGTGCTGCGCCGGGCCCTGCTCTCGAGCAAGGCCGATTCGCGGCTGGTGCTCTCCACGGTCGGCTTGAGCGAGCTCTACGCCAATCCAGCCCAGCGCTATTTCGAAGAGGCCGGCGTGCCGCTGCACTTCAACTCCCAAATCCTGGCGATTCGCCGCGAGGGTCCAACTTTCCGGGTCGAGACCAACCGCGGTGAAAGTTTCTGCAGCGATAAGATCCTGCTGGCCATTCCGCCCAACGCCGCAGCCAAGGTCCTGCGCGAGAGCGACGATGCCCTGCCTTCGCTGCTCGCCGAGCTCCACCGCTTCGGCAGCGCGCCGATCGTCTCGATCAATCTCTGGTACGAGAATTTCCGGCCCCGTCACCGGATGCTGGGCTTGGTCGACAGCCCGATCCATTGGGTCTTCGACAAATCCAAGATCCTGAGCGCCGAGCATCCCCAGCACGTGACCTTGGTGGTCAGCGGCGCCCACGTTCTGGCCGGCGAGAGCAAGGAAAACCTGCTCGCCATCGCCAAACGGGAGTTGCAAAAATTCTATCCTGAGCTAGAAGGCCGGCAACCTCACCATGCCCAAGTGGTGAAGGAGTTGGAAGCAACCTTCAGCGCGCGCAAGGGGCTCGCGCCTTACCGACCCGGACCTTGCAGCCAAGAGCCGGGAATTTTTCTCGCGGGAGACTGGACGGACACCGGACTGCCCGCTACGATCGAGGGTGCAGTTTTAAGCGGCCATAAGGCTGCGGCCGCGATTTTGGAGAGCTGAGTGTCCGGTAATTCGAAACCCATCGCCTTCTTCGACGTCGATAAGACGCTCTGCGATTGCTACAGCGGCTACCACACCACGCTGGAGCTGATGCGCCGCCGCATCATCAAGAAACGCCGGATCCTCCAAGCCATTTTCTACAACGCCATCGGCCGGCTCTACGTCAATGCCGACGTCAAGCGAATGTACGAAATCGCCATCGCCGACATGGCCGGCACCCACATCGACGACATCTTGCAAATCGGCAAGGAGGCCTTCGACAAGCACGTCAAGCCGACGATGTACGTCGAAGCGATGGAGGAAATCGAAAAACTGCGCCGCGAAGGCTTTTCCATTGTCCTGCTCTCTTCGGCACCGGCGATGCTGGTCAAGAACATGGAGCTTTTTCTCAAGGCCGATACCTCCTTCAGCAACGGTCCCGAGGTCGTCGACGGAATCTTGCAGAAAAAGTTCCGCGAACCGCTCTGCTACAAAGAGGGCAAGGTTCAGGTCGCCAAGGAATACGCCGACTCCCAGGGCGTCAGCTTCGCCGAATGCCGCTTTTACTCCGATTCGATCTCCGATTTGCCGCTGCTCTCCCAAGTCGGCCATCCCTGGGTGGTGAATCCGGACTCGAAGCTCCGCCGCGAGGCCGAGCGCCGGAATTGGCCGATTCTCCACTTCAAGAAGACCCTCGGTCGCCAGCCCAGCCCGGTAGCCGAAGCCGGTTAGCGCACTGCGTCAAATCGATTCGTTGCCGAAATACCCGATTTCGTTCATTATTCGCCCGCAAACCGCGGAGAGAAAAATGCCACCACCCTATCGTGTGATCGCCCTGGGGGATTCGCTCACCTATGGCTATCCTTTCGGGAAGAATCTTTCCTGGGTGGAGTATGCCGCCAAGGAGCTCCGCACGCCGATCCTCAACCAAGGCATCAATGGCAACACGCTGCGCGACATGCTCCGGCGGGTGACGGTCGACGTCCTCGACCTCAAGCCCGAGTTCTGCATCCTCTTCGGCGGCGCCAACGACGTCTACCAAGGCGTCGACCTCGACCTGATGCAATCCAATCTCCTCAAGCTTCTCGAACTTATCGAAGAGAATGAGATCCAGCCGATCTTGGCCCTGCCGCCGCCGCTCGAAGATGAAGTCTATGAGAAGATCCTCGGCAAGTTTCGGCGCTGGGTAAAGACCCGGGCCAAGGAACGGAAGATTCCGGTCATCGACTTCTTTGCTGCCTTCATCGACCCCAAGAAGAAGAAGCCGACGCCGGCTTTCTATGAAGATGGCGTCCATCCGTCTTCCAAAGGGTATCAGGCGATGGCCAAGGCGGCGGTGAAGGTACTTCAGCCGGCGCTGGCTGGAAATCGTTGAGGCTTTCTTTTAGGTCCCTCCTCTGTTAAAGCGCCCTTCCGGCTATGGCGAAAAAGAAATCCAAGCGCAGCGCGAAGAAATCGACGAAGTGGTGGCAGTGGCTGGCCATCGCCGCCGGGGCTTTTTTGCTCTATCAGGGCCTGGAGCATTTTCTCTACCCGCCGAAGGAGACGGCCTCCAAAAAAAGCGTCACCCTGAAATCCAAGGATCGCAAAAAAGATAAAGAGAAGGAAAAGGTCACCGAGAGCGCCGCGCCCGCGGCCAAGCCTTCTCCATCTCCGGCGCCGCGGCCTTCGCCGACTCCGCAAGCGGCGCCGACCGCCGGACCGGTGGCCAAATGGGATTTCAACTCCGCCGCCCGCTTCCTTCCGCCCGAGGCCTATCCCGACAACTACACCGCCCTGCCCTTGGACGGCAGCTCCGGCCTCCTCGCCTACGCCAAGACGATTCCGGGCAAGAAGCCGGGGCCTCAGGGATTGGCCAATACCCAACCCGGATTGCGGGCCCTGCTTTGGAACGGCAAGAGCTACGACGCCAAGGAGCTCGACTTCAACGCGGTGAAATCGGAGCTCGAGAATTTCAAGCTGGTCGGCTTGCCCCAACCCGACCGCCGAGCCTGGATCGGCGGCGCGGCCAAGGTCTATCCGATGAAGCTCTTCTTCACCGACGAAACCCGCTTGGCCGTGGCCTATGCCGTCGTCGAGACCGGCGGACCGCGCTGGGCCACCGTGATCGACGCCAGTGGCAAGGCCAGCCCGGCGGTCTTTCTCCAAGGCACCACCGCCGCGGTAACCCGCAAAGTGCGGCGCGAAGAGAAAAACGGAAAGTTCTACATCGTCAGCGAGAAAGGCTCGCTTGACCTCAAGGCTCCGGAAGCGGGATATCGTTGGAAGGTCGAGGCCTATGCTTGGAATGGGAAGGACTTTGTCTTCGACAAGGAGCTTTCGGCCGAGCTGACGAAGGAGAAGAAGAGCGAGTGAATTATCGAAGTGTCATCCTGAGACCCGAAGGGTCGAAGGACCTCATACCCACCAAGGCAGTCGCAGGTCCCTTGTGCCCGGCTGAGGGTATTCGCTAGCGCTCAGGATGACAGGTGCATGAACCCCCCGGCGATTCAAATCGAAAATCTTCACAAGCGATACGGCAATCTGGCAGCCCTGAAGGGCGTGGATCTCGAGATCCCGGCCGGCCAATTCTTCGGCTTGCTCGGCCCCAACGGTGCCGGCAAAACCACGCTGATTAGTTCTATCGTCGGCTTGGTCAAGCCCAGCGAGGGGGTGGCCCGAGTCTTCGGTCACTCGGTGAGCGCGGAGCCGCGGGCCGCCAAACGCTTCATCGGCTTCTCGCCCCAAGAAATCAACACCGACCGCTTTTTCAATTTGCGCCGGACCCTCGAATTTCAAGGCGGCTTCCACGGCCTCAGCCGCGGCGAAGCCCGGGAGCTGGCCGACAAGCTCCTCCATCAATTCGGTCTGGCCGAAAAGGCCAAGCTTCAATTCTACAAGTTGAGCGGCGGCATGCAGAAGCGTTTGATGATCGCCCGGGCCTTGATGAGCCAGCCCAAGCTGCTCATCCTCGACGAACCGACCGCCGGCGTCGACGTCGAGCAGCGCCACGAGCTCTGGAAATACCTCCGCGACTTGAACAAGAACGGCACCACGATCCTACTCACCACTCACTACATCGACGAGGCCCAGGCCCTCTGTGAGCGAATCGGGATCATCGACCACGGCCAGGTCATCGAGCTCGGCACGCCGAATGATCTCATCGCCAAGTACTGCGATTCCGAGGTCGAGATCCTCGTTCAAGGCCCGATCAGTCCCGAGGAGTTCGCCGATCTTCCCGAGGTCAGTGTCGGCGAAGGCAAGATCCGGGCCCGGACCAAGCGCCTCGGCCAAGCCGTCGAGTTCCTGCTCCAGCGCCTCCTGGCCAAGCCCGGCCGCAAGGTCGAAGACATCAATCTCAAAAAGGGCGATCTCGAAGAGGTCTTCCTCAAGCTGACCGGCAAGACGATCGGCGAAGCCGAGAAAGCCGGCGAGCGCGCCAAGGGGGCCGCCGCTTGAAAAGCCGCCGCGCCTTCTTCACCTTGGTGCTCCGCGAGTGCTACCGCTTCACCCGGCTGGCCGGCCAAACCCTCGCGCCGCCGATCCTCACCACCCTGCTCTACGTCTTCATCTTCGGCTACTCGCTGGGCAGCCGGATCAAGCAGATCGGCGGCTTCGACTACGTGCTCTTCATTTTGCCGGGCCTAGCTTCGATGGGCGTGGTGAACAACGCCTACGCCAACACCTCGACCAGTCTCTTCATGGCCCGGATGGACCGCTCTTTGGAAAACATGATCGTCTGCCCGCTCTCGCCGCTCCAACTGGTCACCGCTTTCTCGATCGGCGGCCTGATGCGCGGCCTGCTGGTCGGCACGATGACCTTGGCGGTGGGAATCTTCACGGTCCACCTCGAGATCCACCACTGGCCCCACACCTTTTTGGTGATTGCCCTCAGCTCGATTCTTTTCTCGAATTTAGGAATTCTCTCGGCGCTCTGGGCCGAAGGTTGGGACCAGATTGCGACCTTCACGACCTTCGTCATCACGCCCTTCATTTATTTGGGGGGTGTTTTCTATTCGATCCACATGCTGCCGGAATTTTGGCGGAAAGTCAGCCTCTTCAACCCCATCTTCTACCTGGTCGACGCGACGAGATATGCGGTCTTGGGGCATTCCGATATATCGTATTGGTATTCGCTGGGCTTCTTAGGAGGGACTGCTTTGGCTAGTTACCTACTCTGCGTTTACCTTTTTAGGCGCGGGTACAAGCTCGTACGCTAAGGCCGGCGAGCCGGCTCTTTCTCGCAACTCTTCTTGAATTTTTCAGATAAAATAAGTGAGAACCTGTCAGGGCACAGGAACGAGTCCCTTCGATGCCCTGGAATCTTGCCGATTTCTTCGCCACTCCGGCCCAACTCCATTTCGTTCCGCTGTCTGCGGCGGAAACTTTTTTCCCCGCTAGGCCCGACTCTCCTGCCTTGGAAATAGTCGGATCGACGCCTCCCGCCTCCTTTTTTTCAAATTTCAATCCTCCTAGGGGACGAGAGACCCTATTGCTTGGGTCGAGCTTGTGGGAACGAGCAAGCCCGCCGGCATTGAGTGCGAATTTGGAAGGTCTTTGGGCCGACTATGCCACTTCTCGTCGGCGCGGAGAGGAGGCAAGGGCTCTCGGCGCACTTCGGCGAATTGGAGACTTGGGAGAAAGCTTAGCCTCGCCCGCTGAACAAGGTTCGAGCCAATTGGCGGATTTTCTACTGCAGGTCAGAGATCGAGATTGGAGCCGGGCCTTACATCATTTGCGGCGAGCCCAAGATTTCGGAGTCGCCATCGACTTCTCGTCTTTGTCTCGGGGACTGGGACAAATCCAAGTGCAAAGCCGCCGGCATCTCACCTATCGCCTTTTGGAGATCTTTGCGTCGGCATACCTAAGTCGTTTAAGAGAGGACGATCGCCCAACCGCGGCCAATTCAGCGGAAACCTCGCTGCGTGAGATACTCACGGAAGTCGCAACTGGCGCTCAATCCAGCCTGACGGATTGGATATCGCTCTGGAACTCCGCCAACCGGGCGCATCCCTCGCCACACTTGAGGGACTTCCAGCG
>JBIOXX010000428.1:0-2082 GCA_044869875.1 bacterium
ACCGCTTGCAGCAAGAGAGCTTAGTCCGCTTGGCCAGCGAGGCCGAGCTGCCGACCGCCTTCGGCGACTTCCGGATCAAGGTCTTCGAAAACGACGTCGACAAGAATCACCACGTCGCCCTGGTCAAAGGTGAGATCAATCCCGAGGAAGAGATTTTAGTTCGGGTTCATTCCGAATGCCTGACCGGCGACGCCTTCGGCTCGATGCGCTGCGATTGCGGTGCCCAATTGCATCGGTCGATGGAGATGGTGAGCGAAGCCGGGAAGGGCGTCATTCTCTACCTCCGTCAAGAGGGTAGGGGCATCGGCCTGCCGGCCAAGATCAAGGCCTACACTCTACAAGAAGAGGGATTGGACACGGTCGAAGCTAACGAGAAGCTGGGCTTCAAGCCCGATCTCCGCGACTACGGGATCGGCGCTCAGATCCTGGTTGCCATCGGGGTGCGCAAGATTCGCTTGATGACCAACAATCCGAAGAAGATCGTCGGATTGGAAGGCTACGGCCTCAGCATCGTGGAGCGGGTCCCGATCGAGATTTCGCCGAATCGCTCCAACCTCAACTATCTGGCGACGAAAAAGGATAAATTGGGGCATCTGTTAAAGAAGGTATGATGGTTGCGATGGGTAAGACCGAGCTATCTTTGAAAGACCTGAACGCCCGCGGCCTGCGGATCGCGGCCGTCGCCAGCCGCTACAACCCCAAGGTGGCCGACGGCTTGCTCAAGGGTGCGCTCTTGACGCTCCAAGAATTGGGCCTGGTCGAAACCGAGATCGAGATCTACCGTGTGCCCGGCGCCTTTGAGCTGCCGCTGCTCGCCCAACAACTCGCCCAAACCGGAAATTTCGACGCCGTCGTTTGCTTGGGTGTGGTCATCCGCGGCGATACCAGCCATTTCGATTACGTCTGCGAAGGCGTCACCCAAGGCTTGATGCAGGCGACGCTTAAGACCGGAGTGCCGATGGCCTTCGGCGTCCTCACCACCGACAACGAGGCCCAAGCTATGGCTCGGTCCGGCGATGACTCCCACAACAAGGGCCGGGAAGCCGCGCTGACCGCGGTCGAGATGGCTCTGCTCGGGAAGAAGGTGCGCCGTGGGTAATCGCCGCAAGGCCCGCGAGGTCACCCTCCAGCTGCTCTACGAGATCGAACTGGCCCAGAAGTCGGGGATGGAAGTCACCGAGCGCTTCTGGAAAGACCCCCACAGCCTCATCCTCGAGGACAGCGAGCTCAGCCCGGCGGCCATGGATGAGGTCAAGACCTTCACCCGCCAGATCCTCGAAGGCGTTTCGAGCAATGTCCGGGAGATCGACGCCTTGGTCGAGCAACATTCGACCCATTGGAAGGTCACCCGGATGGCCTCGGTCGACCGCAATATTTTGCGAATGGCGGTTTTCGAGCTGCTCTACTGCCAGGACATTCCGGCCTCGGTCACCATCAACGAGGCCATCGAGATCGCAAAAAAGTACGGAACCGAAGAGTCGGGTGCCTTTGTCAACGGCATCCTCGACCATATTGCGAAAGCTTTAAAAAAGATTTAAATTGCCCGGAAACCCATGATCCAACTCAAGATCACCAGCGATCCGCTCGACGAAGTCGAAAACCATCTGGCGATGGTTTTGACCTATGAAGACATCCGGCCGCTCCGGGGCCAGGCCGGCATGGTCGATTGGCGCCTCAACGGCCGCCTCTCGGAGCTGATCTTGAAAGATCGCTTCAACGGCCAGCACGGCGAGGCCCTGCTGATGCCACTACAAGGCCGGCTGCCAGCCAAGGAATTGATGGTCCTCGGCATGGGCGCCCGTTCCCAGCTTCAAGATCAAGACACTCCCCGCCACGTCTCGATGATCCTCGACAAACTCCTGCTCAAGAATAACCGCTCTTTCAGCCTCTCCTTCAGCGACTTGGTTCACGGCATGTTCGAATGGCGCAACGCCGTCCGGCTTTTCATGTCGATGCTTTCGGGGAGGGAAGAGGACTACCACATCTCGATCGTCGAGCCCGCGGGTTACGTCGACGATGCCCGCCGCCGGCACATGGACTTCGCCTTTGATGTCCAAGTGCAGTACCGATAGAATACTTGCT
>JBIOXX010000429.1:0-3359 GCA_044869875.1 bacterium
CTTTTCTTAGGCTCGGTTTCTTTAGGGCTTCGGGGCGCCTCGAAAGTATTTTCGATGGAGCGGCTAAAGCAACGCTGGACTCAACAGGAAGCCGCCCGTCAGGTGGGGATTCCGCTTTACAGCTATCAGAAATTGGAGCGCGCGAAGACGGCCAATCCTGAATGGAAGACTCTCATCAAACTACGTAAGGCCTTTCCGAAGCTCAATTTCAATCAAGCTGCATAAAGGACAACTTCCTGGGGAGGCAGCCGATACAGAAGTCGAAAACCGGGGGCATGGAAGGAGACTTCTATGTGGCCCATCGTCGTGGCAATCGCCGGTTTTTTCCTCGCCAGTTGCACCTCTTCCGAGTCCGATCCCGAAACCCGCACTAGTCCCGGGCCGGTGATGGACCGCGAGGACGTTCAAGAGCTCTGCGATCTTCCTCCCAATAGCGACGTCCCAGCCCTCGAGGAACGCTTATTTCAATGCGCCCAAAACCTCCGGAGCTTGGAATCGAGCGGCCATTCCGACTTCCAAAGGGCTCGGTCGATCTTACACTCGCTCGCCGCCTATTCCGACAATCCCAGCATGGAATCTCGTGCTCGAGATGCCATGCGAGATAGCATGGGATGGGACATGATTGATTCCGATGGTAGAGTGACCGTAAGAGGCGCGGCGGGAAATTCTCTTTCTTGCATGTGGGAGACCTGCAACGGCACCGACGAAGGGGATTACGATGGCGTCTTGATCTTCGACCGCGGCCTCAATCACTTGCTTCCGAACATGCGGAATCCGGAGTGACTAGGAGGCCTCTTCGGCCAACTTGGCCAGCGGATCTTTGCCGACCGCATTGTAGGGCAGGATTCTTTCGCGCAAGAATTTCTCAATCCGCAAATTAATCAGTTCCGGCTGCTCGACCAAGGCGGCATGGGAGCCGTTCTTGATGATGATCATCTCCGACTTCGGCACCACCCGGTGCATTTTCTTGGCCAGCCAAACCGGGGTGAAGGTGTCGTTGTCGGCGCCGATGATGAGGGTCGGCACCTTGATCTTCTTCAGCATGTCCTCGGCGGTGTGATTTTGGACGCTGCGGCTCAGCTTGACGAAGAAGGAGGGCTCGAGGCTGAGGATGTGATCGACGTAAAGCTGGGCGTCGGCCTTGCTGGCCATCCCGGTGTTGATCATCTTGAGCAAGCCGCCGAGCTGGTACCAGAAAGGATTGCGGACCAGGAGCTGGCTGATGAAATTGCTCTGCTTCGGGAAGATCACCCCCAAGGAAGTGAAGATCTCGAAGATATATTTGGAAAGCGGCGAATTATAAAAATAATCCATCGGCCGGCCGAAGGTCCCGAGGCAGGAGACGATGCCCGCGACGTGGCGGGGATGGCGGCGGTAGAACTCCAAAACCACTTGAGTGCCGAGGCTGTGGCCGATGAAGAGGGCCTTTTTGACCTTCAGCTCGTCGATGACGGCTTTGCAATCCTCGACCAGGGCTTGGACGCTGACGTTGTCGGGGTCCTTGGGCGGGGCCGAACGGCCGTGACCCCGGTAGTCCCAGGTGATGACCTGGAAATGGTTCTTGAAGGCGTTTTCGAGGTATTTCCAAAAAAAAGTCGAGACCCCCATCCCGTTGCAAAGCAGGATGGGAAATCCGAAGCCGACCGACTTATAATAGATGTCGGTGCCGTCGCTACTTTGGACGCAGCCTTCCCGCAAACGTATCAGCTGGGCCAGTTTGCCGGGGTTCTTTTGGGTCAGAGCTAGGGGCTTGGCCTTGGGCATAAAAGCGGCGCACAGTATCAGGCGCATTCTAGGAAAGCAATTGTAAAATAGCGTATTGACAGGGTTATTTTACTTCATTATAAGGCGGCTCCATGCAAAGCATCTCCCTGCTTTCTCCCGGAAAAGTGAATCTCCGCCTCGACATCGTCGGCAAACGATCCGACGGCTACCATGAGCTCCGCTCGCTCATGGAACGGGTCAGCCTGGCCGACGAAATCGATATGAGGATCGTCGAAAAGGGCATCACGGTCACCTGCGACCACGAGGGAGTTCCCACCGACGAGAGCAATATCGCTTTTAAGGCGGTTAAAGAGATCCTGGCCTATTCCAGCCGCAACGTCGGGGTCGAGGTCCACATCAAGAAGCGGATCCCGGTGGCCGCCGGCATGGGGGGCGGATCGAGCAATGCCGCCACCGTCATCAAGGGCATCAATCACCTTCTCAAGCTGAAGCTGGCCAAGGAAAAGCTGATGAAAATCGGCCTCAAGGTCGGCGCCGACGTGCCTTTCTTCCTTTTCGAGGGCCCGGCCTTGGCCGAAGGCATCGGCGAGCAGCTCAAGAAGATCAAGGCCATGCCTAAGCTTTTGTTTTTAATTGTGAATCCCAGCATCGCGGTGCGAACCGACTGGGTTTACAGCAAGTTCCAGCTCGAGGGCATGAAGTGCAACGGCAACGCCGAGGTCCCCAACTTCTACCGGACCAAGAAGGACGTCGCCAAGATCCTCCACAACGACCTGGAAAAGGTCACCATCAAAGAATTCCCCATCGTCGGCGAGATCAAAGACGAAATGCTGAAGCTAGGAGCGCTGGCCAGCATGATGACCGGCAGCGGCCCGACCGTTTTCGGGATCTTCGCCGACAAAGTGAAGCTCGCCAAAGCCTTTGAAAGAATGGAAAAAAAGGCCCAAAGGGACTGGAAAGTCTTCATGGCCGAAAACCTCGAGGCTGCCTAAAATCCCGCAAAATTCCCTCGTTTTCCGGCTTTTTTCCCCAAATTTTGATATTTCAGCCCTCGGCCTTGGTGTATAGTTAATTTCCTCTCGAATCGAACACGAGAAACCTTCTGCTTTCCGAGGGCAGCCATGGAAATCACCGAAGTCCGTGTTTTTCCCGTCAATGAAGAGAAGTTGAAGGCCTATGCCACCGTCACGTTCGACGATTGCTTCGTCGTCCGCGACCTCAAGGTCATCCATGGCAACACCGGACTCTTCGTCGCCATGCCCTCCAAAAAGCGCAAGGACGGGACTTTTAAGGACATCGCCCATCCCTTGAACAACGAGTTCCGCTCCAAGATCGAAAAAGTGGTCCTAGATTGCTATGAGAAGGAAAAAGACTCGGCCCATCCCCATCCTCCCCGGGAGGAAGTCCCTAAAGTCGAGGCCAAAACCCCCGACCAAATCAAGCCCGAGGACTACGCCGCCCCCGACGATTGAAATTCCCTTTCTTTTGCCTGAAATATTGACAGCTTAAACCTCCCGTTGTATCCCCCAACGCCTTTGAAATTTGCCCCGAGGGGTGCGGGGGAGTCCGCAGCAAGCTCGGTAAAGGTTTATTGGACTAACGCGGGGTTTGCCTCGCGACATTAGTCGCGAGTT
>JBIOXX010000430.1:0-4994 GCA_044869875.1 bacterium
GATCGGCGGCATGATGATGTCATCGACCAACGAACTGACGATCCTGCCGAAGGCCGCGCCGATGACGACGCCGACCGCCAAGTCGATGGCGTTTCCCTTGGAGATGAATTCTTTAAACTCTTTCCACATAATTGTTAAAAAGCCCCCCGGCGCGCTGCCGGAGGGCTTTCAAAAATTCATCCTTGATTAAGGATTAGAACTCGCAGCCGTAGGAGCCCATCGAGGCCTTGGCGGCATCGAGAGCTTGCTTGCAGCCGGAAGCCAGAGCCGACTTGCCCTCGGGGGTGGAGGCGGCGCTCTTCCAGGAGGTGCGCAGCTTGTCGAAGGCATCCTTCATCGGGGCGCGAGCCATTTCCGGGACCTTGTCATTGACGCACTTCTCGTACTTGGCGATGTAATCATCGCACTCCGGCACGCCAACGGCATCTCCTGTCGGAGCGGTGGTGTCGGTGGTGGTCGTTGTGGTAGTGGTGGTGCTCTCTTCGTGCTTCTTGGTACAGGCACCCAGAACGAGGGCCGCCACAAAGAAAGCGGCGATCATCGAAGCGCTTTTTTTCACTTTCAGCCTCCTTGGCAAAGTTTGGGAACGTAATCGAACCCTGGCCCTTTCTTACGCAAGCAGGCCCCAGGACGCAATCGTTAATTTGGGGTGACCGGCAACGCCGATTCTTTCGTATTGTCCAATAGCTTCATATATTTTAGGGACTAGCAAGGGACGGCTTTGCCGGCCCGCGCAGCAAATTCTACGAATTTGCGAAGTGAGATAAATCATGACCGCCGCAAAACCGATCCTGCTGGTCGCCGTCCCTCAACTCGGCGATCCCAATTTTTTCCACGGCGTGGTCTTGATTTTCCAACACGATGCCGAGGGCGCCATGGGCCTCACCATCAACCGGCCGACTTCCCTGACCTTGGGCGAGTTCGCCCGGAGTCAGGAATTGGTTTGCCGCGAAAACCTAGCCGCGAAACCGGTCTACCAGGGCGGGCCGGTGGAGCTGGAACGAGGTTGGCTGCTTCACTCCGACTCCAGCGTGGGCGAGCGCCACGAGATTCTGCCCGATCTCTTCCTCAGCGCCGGGAGCGAGACCTTGCATACCTTGCTGCGCGAGGGTCGCGCCGAATTCCGTTTTTTACTAGGCTATGCCGGCTGGGGTCCGGGTCAGTTGGAGGATGAGATGAAAGAGGGGGCGTGGATCACGGTCGATGCCGAGGCCCGTTACGTTTTGACCACTCCGGCGTCTCAGGCTTGGGGCCAGATCCTTCAGGATTTGGGCATCGATCCGGCGAGCCTTGCCTTGGGCCGAGGCCTTCATTAAAGGAGCCCTCATGTTGCGACGAAAAATCTGGCTGGTGATCGGAGTCGCCTCCGCCGTCCTGGTCGTTGGCGTCGGCTCCCTGGCTTTTTATCTTTCGAACCGGCTTCGCGACGTCAAGGGGCCGCTGATCCGAGCCTTGCAGAGCCAGATCGACGGCGAGCTCAAGGTCGGCGAGGCCAAGGTCGTGCTCTTCCCGGCCGGCCTCGACCTCAAGGATATTCAGCTTTACGCTCCCGGCGAGAAAGAGCCTTCGGCCAAGATCAAGGTCGCCGAATTGCGCTTCGACCTCATTCCATTGGTCCGCAAAAAAATTCAAGGGAAGCTGAACGTCGTCGAGCCCGAGGTATTCCTCCGCCGGTCCAAGGACGGCAAAACCAATATGGAGCGGATCTTCGCGCCCTTGATCACCGGCGAATCCAAGGAGCGGGTCTCGGCCGTCGATCAGCTTTGGTGGAAGCGTTTAGCGATCGACCGGTTGCGGATTCAAGACGCCCGTTTCCTGGCGACCCGCGAAGGTACCGAGGACCGAGTCGAGCTGAAGGATCTCGACGTCGCCGCCGACCACATCCGCTTCGACGGCTCGCGCGAGCCGGCCAAGATCAAGATTTCCTACAGCCTGCCCCAAGTCAGCAAGGAGCCGATGCAAATCTCCACTCGGATGCACTTCGACGAGGCGATCCAGGGCTTGAGGTTGGAAGAGGGCAAGCTGTTGTGGGGCGAGACCAAGATGGATTTCGGCGGTCCGGTCCTGCTCCCCGGCGAAAAGAACAAAGAGGTCGGCCTCGATCTGGCCTTCGCCGCTCCCGAAATCGATCTCAAGAAATTCGGCGCCATGTTGGTGAAGCCGATCCCGGCCACCGGCAAGGTCGCGATGAAGGGGACGGTCCAGGGTAGCGCCTTCGAACCCAAGCTCGACGTCATCTTGGATTCGCCGGCCCTCAACGTCGCCGGCAAATCGCTCTCCAATTTTCACGCCGAGCTTTCCAAAAAGCAGAAGCCGGTGGAGATCCGCAACACCTCCTTCGGCATTTACGGCGGGACCATCCAACTGAGCGGCGAGGCCGAGCCCGGCCCGGTCATCCCGGCCAAGCTCAACGTCGGCTTGCGTTCGCTCAGCATCGCGGCGGCTTCGGGCAAGCCGAGCCCGGCCAGCTTGAGCGGCGACCTTCAACTCAGCTCGCCCAACGTCTCCAATCCCAACTCCTTTTCGGGCGGCGGTAAGATCTCGGCCGGCCCTTTTCCGCTTCCGGTAGTTAACTTGCAAAACAAGGTGAAGGTCGCTCAGATCCTGGCCGCCGGCACCGCGGTCGGCCAGATGGTCAACGTCGGAATGCTTTCCTCCAGCGCCAACGTCATCGGGACCCAGGTCGACCGGGTCAATGCCGCGGTCCGGATCAACGGCAACAACGTCAGCCTTGCGCCCTTCAACCTCGGCAACGGCCATTTCACCGCCTCGGGTAACGCGACAATCGCCAACCAGCAATCGATCAACGGCGGCGGCACTTTCAATCTAAGTCCCGGCGTCACCGCGAGCTTGATCACCGACTCGCGGCTGCGCCAATCGATGACCGGTGGGAGGGGTGGGCTCTCGGTGCCTTTCTCGATCAGCGGCCCCTTGGCCGATCCCAACGTGACGGTCGACAGCGGTTACATTCAGGGGTTGGTCGCCAAGGCCACCGCCGCCGGCCTCACCAACATGCTGATGGGCGGTCTCAAGCCCCAGGGCATGATCAATGAGGCTTTGAAGAATACGCCGCTCGGCGATCCGAAGAATCCCTTGGGCCAGATTTTGGGCGGGTCTTCGCAAACGACGACCAACACCGGCGCTACCAGCGGAACCTCGACCCGCAAGAAAACCTCCACGACCACTAATTCTACCTCGACCCAGCAGAACACCACGAAGAAACCCTCGCTGCAAAAGGGGATTGAAGGATTGATCTTCGGTCGCTAGTCGGCTAGCCCAGCCGCGATGCCTTTCCAGCTTTTGCAAAACGATCCGACGACTCGAGCCCGCCTCGGCCGCTACGACACCGCTCACGGCAGCTTCGAGACGCCGGTCTTCATGCCGGTCGGCACTCAGGCCACGGTCAAATCGATGCGGCCCGAGGAATTGAAGGAGCTCGGCGCTTCGATCATCCTCGGCAACACCTATCATCTGTATCTCCGGCCCGGTCACCGGACCATCGAAGGGCTGGGCGGCCTCCATCGCTTCATGAATTGGCCCGGCCCGATCCTGACCGACAGCGGTGGCTACCAAGTTTTTTCGCTGGCCAAGATGTGCAAGCTGAAACCGGAAGGCGTCCAATTCCAATCCCACCTCGACGGCAGCTCCCATTTGCTCAGCCCCGAATTGGCCATCGAGATCCAAGAGGCCTTGGGCAGCGACATCATGATGGTCCTTGACGAATGTCTGCCTTACCCTTCCGAGGAAAAAGTCGTCGCCGAATCGCTTGTGCTCACCGTCGATTGGGCCCAGCGTTGCCGTCAAGCTCGGCGCCGCGAGGACAGCTCGCTCTTCGCCATCGTCCAAGGCGGGATCTATCCCAGCTTAAGAAAGGAATGCGCCGAACGCTTGCTCGAGTTGGAGGAGGGGAGTCGGAGCAAGGGACTCAAGCCCTTCGAAGGCATCGCCATCGGCGGCCTCTCGGTTGGCGAACCGATGGAGATGGCCTATGAGATCGTCGCGGGACTCGAGCCTTCGCTCCCGGTCGATCGTCCGCGTTACCTGATGGGCGTGGGCATGCCCCAAGACTTGGTGACCTGCATCGGCCTTGGCATCGACATGTTCGATTGCGTGGTGCCGACCCGCTCGGCCCGCCATGGTCTCCTCTTCACGCCGCGGGGCCGTCTGTACATTAAGCGGGCCGAATACGCCCAAGATCCCAAGCCGATCGACGAGTCCTGTGCCTGCTACACCTGCCGAAATTACAGCCGGGCCTACCTCCGCCATCTGAGCTTCGCCAAGGAAGTCCTCTCGGCGGTGCTCAATACAATTCATAATTTACATTACTTCCTCAATTTGTTAACCCAGGCCCGCCTCGCCATTCGGGCGGGGAAATACGCTGATTTTCAAAGGGAATTTTTCGAGCTTTTCCAGACAGGAGATAGCCGTGTTCTTGAGTCGTAAAGCGAAGTATTGGGTCCTCGCCCTCATCATCGGAATTCAGACCGTTCGTTCTTCGGCCTTCGCCCAGGCCCAAGGCGGCGCGGCGCCTCAGGGTGGATTGGGTCAGTCCTTCAGCTTTTTCATGCCGCTGCTCCTGGTCTTCGCGATCTTTTATTTTCTCATCATTCGCCCCCAGCAGAAGAATGCCAAGAAGCAGCAAGAGATGCTCAAAGCCATCGAGAAGGGCGATCAAGTCATCACCGCCGGCGGCATCCACGGCAAGATCGTGGGCACCACCGATACCGTTCTCACCCTGGAAATCGCCGACAACGTCAAAATCAAGGTCGAGCGGTCCAGCGTTCAAAGCGTGAAGACTCCCGGAAAGGCCGAATAAATTTCTATGGATTCGCGCTGGCGTTGGCAATTCTACTTAGCCCTCTTTCTTACCGTTTTTTCGATCTACATCTTGGTGCCCACGGTCTTTAACTTTGGGCGCTATTACGATGCGGCCGAGCGCCAGGGTATCGAGCTGCCTTGGTTCGTGAAGCTCTTTCCCGAAAAGCATCTCAACT
>JBIOXX010000431.1:0-3467 GCA_044869875.1 bacterium
GGGAAATCGATTATTGGCGATTCGTCAAAGTGTCATCCTGAGCGAATCGACGAAGGATGACAGCCGTATTGGGGGCTATTATTATGCCGCGCTGCGCGACACCACATTGTAAAGCGTATCCCGCTCGGTCGGCTCGCGGCCGGCTTCGCGGATCAAAGCGACCAAGTCCTTGACGCTCAAGCCCTCGGGGGTTTCGGCGCCGGCCATGTGGACGATGCGCTCCTGCATCACGGTGCCATCGATGTCGTCGGCGCCGAAGTTGAGCGCCAATTGAGCGATCTTGATCCCGGTCATGATCCAGTAAACTTTGATGTGGGCGAAGTTGTCGAGGAAGATCCGCGAGACCGCGATGTGCTTCAAATCGGAGAGGCCGGTCGGCGGCGGCAAATGGGCGAGCTGGGTGTCGTAGGGAACGAAGCTCAGCGGGATGAAAGTTTGGAAGCCGCCGGTCTGGTCCTGGAGGTCGCGGAGCTTTTGAAAATGCTCGACCTTGTCCTCGCTGTTCTCAACGTGGCCGTAGAGCAGCGTCGCGTTGGAGCGGATTCCCAGGCCGTGGGCGATGCGGTGGATCTCGAGCCAGCGCTCGGCGCCGATCTTGTTGATGAAGACCAGCTTCCGCACCCGCTCGGTCAGGACCTCGGCGCCGCCGCCGGGCATCGAGCCTAGGCCGGCCGCGACCAAGCGCTTCAGAACTTCCTCGACCGGCAAGCGGCTGATCTTGGCGAAATAGTCGATCTCGACCGCGGTGAAGGCCTTGAGGTGAACCTTGGGCGCCACCGATTTGAACTCGCGGAGCAATCCTTCGTAATAATCCAATTTCAATTCGGGGTGGAGGCCGCCGACGATATGGAATTCGGTCGCGCCTTGGGCCGCGGCCTCGGAGGCCAGCCGGCGCATTTCCGGAACCGTCAGCTCATAGGCCTTGGGCGAACTCTTGGGCTGGCCGAATTCGCAGAACTTGCAGTCGACGTAGCAGACGTTCGAATAGTTGATATGGCGGTTGATGTTGAAATAAGCCCGGTTGCCGTTCTTGCGCTCGCGCACGAGGTTGGCGATGCGGCCCAAGCCCAGCAGGTCCTTGGTCTCGAGCAGGGCCAGGCAATCGGCGCCGTCGATCCGCTCGCCGGCGGTGACCTTGTCGTGGATGGGACGGAGCGATGGGTCCATAAAAAATCCTGTCGATCAACGGAGCAAATTCATGAACTCGGAGCGGGTGGCGATGTTGGAGCGGAAGGCCCCGAGCATCTCCGAGGTCACGGCTTTGGAGCCCTGTTTCTGCACGCCCCGCATCTGCATGCAGAGATGCTCGGCCTCAATGACCACCGCCACACCCAAAGGGTTCAAAGATTTATTAATAATATCAGCTATTTGCGTCGTCATCCGCTCTTGGACCTGGAGCCGACGGGCAAAGATGTCGACCAAACGGGCAATCTTGGAGAGACCCAGGATCTTGTCGCGGGGAATGTAGGCAACGTGGCATTTGCCCCAAAAAGGTAACAGGTGATGTTCGCAGAGCGAGTAAATTTGGATGTCTTTGACCAAGATCATCTCGTTGTATTTTTCGGTGAACTCGGCACCGTTGATGACTTCGAGCGGATCCATCTTGTAGCCTTGAGTGAGAAAGGCCAAGGATTTGGCGACCCGGGACGGGGTCTTGAGCAAGCCCTCACGCTTGGGGTCCTCGCCGATCCGCTCCAGAAGCTGTCGAATTAATTCTTCCATTTTTCAGCTCTTTTCTTTACAAGCACCCTCGGCCGATTAAACCCGCGCCACCGCCTTGTCAATCCATTCTGGGCTTGGGATAAACCACTCATGGCGAAGACTAAAGAGTTTTACAACGGGCATTTGGTGCGGATCGACGAGATGACCTCCTCGGTGCGGAACTTCCATTTCGAGTTCCCGGAGCGGCCGCGCTTCGACTACGTCGCCGGCCAATTCGTCATGGCGGAAGTCCCGCGGGATGGCAAAAACGTCCGCAAACCCTACTCCATCGCCAGCCCGCCCCATTGGCCGAACAAGATCGAGCTCTGCATCAAGAAGGTCGAAGGCGGCTACGTCTCGAGCTATTTCTTCGACCTCAAGCCGGGCTACGTCATGCCGATGGAAGCGCCGCTCGGCGTCTTCCGGGTGAAGGAGCCGTTGCCGCCGCACCTGCTCTTCGTCGCCACCGGCACCGGGGTGGCGCCGCTTCGGGCCCAGATCTACAGCTTGCTCGATGCCGGCCACAGCGGCCAGATCACCTTGATCCTCGGCATCCGCTACGAAAACGAGATCCTCTTCGATGCCGAGTTCCGCGAGCTGGCGGCGAAACACGCCAACTTCGAGTACATCCCGACGATCAGCCGGCCCGATAAATGGACCGGCAAAACCGGTTACGTTCAAAACATCATCCAAGAACGCTTTCCCAATCCCGACGGCATCCAGATTTACGCCTGCGGATTGGTGCCGATGATCAACTCGCTTTTGGAGAGCCTCACGAAGATTGGCTATCCACGGACGGTGATTCACTTTGAAAAGTGGACATAGGTTTTTGCGGCGGCTTTAAATCCCCCCTGGCCCCCCTTTTTCAAAGGGGGGTAAGAAATCTTCGCCTTGCGGTTGCCCCCCTTTGAAAAAGGGGGGTTGGGGGGATTTGACGGCTTCCGCAAAAGCAATCTCTTCCAATACAAAGACGTCTTCTTCTTTCTTCCCTAACTCGCGAAGCCGAGGGAGCGCATCTTTCCCCTTCAACCGAGCATAAGCCCACACCGCATGTCCGCGAACCAGCGGCTCTTCATCTTCCAGCAAGGGCCGAAGCTTTTCGGCCAGCTCGACCTTCCCGCTGTTGCCGATGGCGACGCAGACGTTGCGCAGGAAGCCCCGGCGCTTGGCCCTCAGGATGGCCGAGCCGGCGAAGCGACGCTTGAATTCGGCCTCGCTCATTTCCAAAAAGCTCTCCAGCGGCTGAGCCCGGACCCCATCGCGGGGAAAGAAGCGGCCTTCGCGGGTCGGCCGGCTGAAGCGATTCCAGGGGCAGACTTCTTGGCAATCGTCGCAGCCGAAGACGTGGTTGCCAATCAGCGGCCGCAGCTCCCGGGGAATGGCGCCTTTGAGCTCGATGGTGAGATAGGAAATGCAAAGCCGGGCATCCAATTGGTAAGGGCCGACGATGGCCCGGGTCGGACAGACGTCGATGCAGCGGGTGCAGACGCCGCAGCGGTCTTGGACCGGCCCATCCTCGGCGAAATCGAGATTGGTCAACAGCACCGCCAAGAAAAAATAAGAGCCGGTTTCGGCATCGATCAAATTGGTGTGCTTGCCGATCCAGCCCAGGCCGCTGTGTTCGGCCCAAGCTTTTTCCAAGATCGGCGCGGCATCGACGCCGGCATAACAGCGGGCCCCGGGAATTCTCCGACCCAGCCAATCCTGAAAATCGCGGAGCTTGGCGGCCAGGACTTGGTGGTAGTCCTCGCCCCAAGCATAGCGCG
>JBIOXX010000432.1:0-9736 GCA_044869875.1 bacterium
AAAAGGAAGACCAATCCGGAAGCTTTCGCTAATCATGCTCGAGATTTGAAAAGGAAATTGCAGTTCCGGCTCCGAGGGGAAGCTCTTTTTTCGTTCGTACTGGGCCATTTTCCACTCCGACACCAGTCGTTCCACTTCCTCGAAGTTTCCTTTCATCGTCGCGACATAGATTTCCTGCGCCGCCACGAGGTGGTCTTGAGAGTAGGCTTTGAGAAGAATCTCGGTCATCCGCTTGCGATCCAGCGGGGCCTCAATCTGATATTTGTCTCGTAGGATCGTCTGCATGGCCTCGGCTTTTCTCAAAGTTGCTTGGACGCCTTTCAAGCCGACGAAGTTGCTTGCATAGACGTCGGCCTGATTGAGAAGACGTGGGATCGATTTTTTGGCCGCTTCCCGGACTTGAGCTTCGAGCCATTTTTCGTCCACCGGTTTGGAGAGAGCTGCGGCGCTAGCCCGAAGACCTTCAACTTGACTTTGAACGCTCTCGAACTCTCCGGCCTTGGCGCCCTCGAGGATGGATTTCAAAAAGAAAAGATAAGCCTGGGCCTCCCGGAGGTCGATTTTTGTCACGTTCCCATTCCCGATCGGCTTCAATATTTCCTTCATTCGCTTCTCGGCCTGGGCGGGATCGACGGGCTTTCCTTTCTCGCTCGCCGCATCGATGCCGGGGTCAAACAGAGCGTTACGGTTCCGATCTTCAATCGAAAAATCGTCGAAAGTGTATCGGATGGGCTGATTCGGATTTCTAAGCGGAGGAGTCATAAGTCCTTATTTCTCCGAGCTTTTTTTATTATCGAGCGCCTGGCTAAATTGTTTCGCCGCCGAAAACTTGCTGTGTTTCGATTCCTCGTTTAAGAGCAGCCGATGGCAAACCTGAAAATCACCGTTCCCGGCTTCCGCTTCGCCAGCCTCGCCGCCGGCATCAAGGCCAACAAAAAACCCGACCTCGCGCTGATCGTCGCCGACCGCCCGGCCAAAGCCACCGTGGTTTTCACGACCAATCGCCTCAAGGCCGCGCCGGTTTTGCAAGGCGAGAAAGCGATTCGCGGCGGCAAGCTTCAAGCTATCTTGGTCAATGCCGGTTGCGCCAATGCCGCGACCGGAGCCCAAGGTTTGAAGAATGCCTTTGCCTCGGCCAAGGCCGTCGCCCGACAATTGAAGATTTCCGAAAATAGCGTCTTGGTCAGCTCCACCGGCAAGATCGGAGTTCAGCTTCCGATCCAAAAAATCGTGGCGGCTCTTCCGACGGCGGTGAAATCGCTTTCGCCCCAAGGCTTCGATGGCGCCGCCCGGGCCATCATGACCACCGACGCTTTTCCCAAGGTCCATGCCGTGAGGGGCAAGATCGGCGGCAAAACCTACACCGTCGCCGGCTTGGCCAAGGGCGCCGGGATGATTGAGCCCCACATGGCGACCATGCTGGCCTATGTCTTTACCGACCTCGACCTGCCGGCGGGGGCCATGAAGAAGGCCTTCAAACAGGCGGTCGAGCAGAGCTTCAACTCCATCAGCGTGGACGGCGACATGTCGACCAACGACACCGCCGTCCTCTTGGCCTCGGGGGCTTCGGGGATTCCGGCCCTGAAACCAGGCAGCCAAGCCTTTAAGCGTTTTGAAAAAGACCTGTTGGAAGTCTGCCAAAGACTGGCCTGGATGATGGTCCAGGACGGGGAGGGGGCCACCAAAGTTGCACAAATTCGGGTCCAGGGAGCCAAAACCCCGGCTTCGGCCCGGAAAATTGCCTACACCATCGCCCGATCCCCCCTGGTGAAGACCTCCTTTTTCGGCGAAGACCCCAATTGGGGCCGGGTTTTTGCCGCGGTGGGCTATTCGGGCGAAACCTTTGACCCTTCCCGAGTCGATATCTTCTACGGTTCCGTGGCCCTGGTGAAAAATGGCACCCCGACCGCCCCCCCGAACCGGGAAAAGGCCCACCGGCTGATGCTGGCCGACCATTTCCAAGTCATCGTGGATCTGAAGCAGGGACGGGGCGAAGCCGAAGTTTGGACTAGTGATCTTGGCCACGGCTATGTCAAAATCAACGCCGAATATAACTAGTTTTGGGCCTTCCCGGGCCCGAGGTAAGAGGGTCCCCCACCGTGGCATTCAAAATGGGCAACATGAACGAGATGGTCTCTCGTTACAGCGACGTCGTTCTCGCGGTCTTGGTCGTGGCCGTCATCGGCATGATCATCATTCCCCTTCCGACTTGGATGATCGACATCCTGCTGACGATTAACATCACGATCGGTATCTTGATCTTGTTGGTCGCGTTGTACGTCTCCGACGCCCTCAAGATTGCGTCCTTTCCAACACTGCTATTGATCACGACCATATTTCGGCTCGCGCTGAACATTTCCTCGACTCGCTTGATCCTATCCCAAGGCCACGCCGGCGAAGTCATTCAGGCCTTCGGTTCCTTCGTCTTGGGCGGCACCTCGATGAAGTCGATGGTTGTCGGCATGGTCATCTTCTTGATCATCACCTTGGTCAACTTCATCGTCATCGCCAAAGGCGCCGAGCGCGTTTCCGAAGTCGGCGCCCGCTTCACCTTGGACGCCATGCCCGGCAAGCAGATGTCGATCGACGCCGACTTGCGGGCCGGTATCATCAACATGGAACAGGCCATGGAGCGTCGCGAGACCCTCCAACGCGAATCCCAGATGTACGGCGCGATGGACGGCGCCATGAAGTTCGTCAAGGGCGATGCCATCGCCGGCATCATCATCACACTGATCAACCTGATCGGTGGTTTCATCATCGGCGTCATGATCCGGGGCATGGACATGGGCCGTGCGATCACGACCTATTCGCTGCTGTCGATCGGCGACGGCCTGGTCTCGATGATCCCGGCCCTGGTCATCTCGATCGCCGCCGGCGTCGTCGTCACCCGCGTCGCCTCGGCCAACAAAGAATCCAACCTCGGCAACGAAATCGTCGGCCAAGTCACCGCTTATCCCAAGGCCATCATGATCGTGGCCTGCTTGCTGCTGGTCTTGGCTTTGGTCCCGGGCCTGCCCAAGATTCCTTTTCTCATTTTATCCGGCGTGCTCGGTACCGTGGCTTTCTATCTGAAAAAGGGCAAGACCGAGGAAGCTCAAGAGATCGCCGACCTGCCCAAGGAAGAAGTCGTCAAGCGGGCGGTCGAGAAACACGGCGATGTTCTGCCCTTCATCATGCCGGCGCCGATCTCGCTCGAAGTCGGCGAGGCCATCATTCCCTTCGTCGACGACAGCCAGGACGGCGGCCGTTTCATCAACGAGCTGATCCCGCTGCTGCGTCACGGCCTCTACTACGAATTGGGCGTCAACTTCCCGGGCATCCAGGTCCGCGGCCAAAACGTCGACATGGAGCCGGAAAGCTACGTCATCAACATCAACGAAGTGCCGGTGGCCAAGGGCCGGATCTACCGCGGCTGCATCTTGGTCGGCGAGCCGCTGGAGCAACTCTCGCTTTTCAACATCGAGGGCACCGAGACCATCCACCCGATCGACGGCTCGATCGTCACTTGGATCAACGAAGAGTTTAAAGACGTCGCGGTCCAGGCCGGTTTCCGGATGTGGGACGTGGCCGAGTACCTGATTCTCCACCTCTCCTATATCCTGCGCAAACACGCCCATGAGTTCCTGGGCCTCCAGGAGATCCAAAACATTCTCAACGAGCTCGAGAAGAGCCATCCGGCATTGGTCAAGGAGTTGGTTCCCAAGGTCATCACCGTTCTCCAGCTCTCCGAGATCTTCCAACGCCTGATCCAGGAAGAGATCGCGATCCGCGACCTCAAGACCATCTTCTCGACCCTGGCCCAGTGGGCTGAGGTGGAGAGAAATACCTTGATGCTGACCGAACATATCCGTTCGGGTTTGAAGCGTTACATCACCCATAAATACGCGGGGCACTCCAACACCATGGCGGTCTATCTTCTGGACCCCGAGATCGAGGATCTGGTTCGCAACGCGATCCGCACGACCGAAAAGGGGAACTACCTGGCTCTCGAGCCGGAAACGACCCAAGAAATCGTCGAAGCCGTCGGCAAAGAAATCGCGTCGCATCCCTTTCCACCCGGGGCCCGACCGCCGGTGATCCTGACCACCGCCGAGATCCGCCGTTATTTTCGCAAGATCATTGAGCTCGAATTCCCCCAGCTCTCGGTGCTTTCCTACCAGGAGCTTTCGGAAAACCTCCGCATCCAGCCCATTGCCCGGGTCGGACTGCAACGGGCCTAAGCCGTTTTTTGGGCCGTTCGATGGATCTCCAACTTATTGTTTTTAATCGGAATTCTTCTATTCGTGGCCGAATAGAGTACAGAATAATGCTAATTGACAATCCCAAAGGCCCATAGTACTCAGCAGGCCGCTTTCGAGAGCAAAGCGAATTTGACATACTTGCCTGTAATATTGAGAACTTATGCCAGTACCTAAGCGAAGAAAATCGAAGTCCCGCCGCGACATGCGCCGAGCCACCCACAAACTGACCGCGGCCAATCCTTCGGGTTGCCCCCGTTGCGGCGCACCGCGCCTTCCGCATCGAGTTTGCATTCATTGTGGCTTTTACAAGAATGTCGACGTCTTGAGACTCGAAGAAAATATTTAAACCAGCGCCCGAGGTTTCAATGTCCCTGGATAAGAAAATCAAGCAGATCATTGCGGAGCAATTGGGACTGAACGAGGACGAGGTTGCCGACGGAGCATCGCTGCTCGACGACCTTGGCGCCGACTCCCTCGACATTGTCGAGCTGGTCATGGCGATGGAAGAAGAATTCGAAATGGAGATCCCCGACGAGGACGCCGAGAAGATCGTCACGGTCAAGGACGTCATCGATTACGTGAAACGGCGGTCTCAAGAAAGCTGAGCCGGCGCTGAAATGAAAATCGTGATCGCCTCTGACCACGGAGGCTTCCATCTCAAGCAATCCATCCTTAAGCTTCTCGATTCCCGAAAAATACCTTACGTCGACTTAGGCGTGAGCTCCGAAGACTCGGTCGATTATCCGGATTACGCCGCCAAGGTGGCCGAGAGCCTGGCCAAGGGCGAAGTCGACGGCGGCATCCTGGTCTGCGGCACCGGCATCGGCATGGCGATCGCCGCCAACAAATACCGCGGGGTTAGGGCCGCGGTGGTGACCGATCCCTTCACCGCCCAGATGAGCAAGGAGCACAATGATGCCAACGTCATCGCGCTCGGCGGGCGGGTCCTCGACGAGGCCAAGGCGGCGGCAGCCGTCCAAGCCTGGCTGGATGCGAAATTCCAGGCTGGCCGCCACCAACGGCGTCTTGAAAAGATCGCCGAAATCGAGAATAAGAATTTCAAGTGACCCCCTCAGGGGTCAATTAGGAGCCCCCGTGACCATCCTCAAGGAATACGACCCCCAGATCTTCGATTCGATCCAAGGCGAGCTCGACCGGCAAGAGTACAAGCTGGAAATGATCGCCTCCGAGAACTTCGTTTCCCGCGCCGTCCTCGAAGCCGCCGGCTCGGTGATGACAAACAAGTACGCCGAGGGTTATCCCGGCCGTCGCTACTACGGCGGCTGCGAGTTCGTCGACCAGGCCGAGAACCTGGCGCTGGAGCGAGTGAAGAAGCTTTTCGGCGCCGAGTACGCCAACGTCCAACCCCATTCCGGTTCCCAGGCCAACATGGCGGTCTACTTCAGTTTCCTCAAGCCCGGCGACAAGGTGATGGGGATGAACCTTTCCCACGGCGGCCACCTGACCCACGGCTCCTCGGTCAATTTTTCGGGCCAGCTCTACAATTTCGTCGCTTACGGCGTCGATCCCAGGACCGGCCGCATCGACTACGACCAGTGCATGGATCTGGCCAAGAAAGAGAAGCCGAAGATGATCACGGTCGGCGCCTCGGCCTATTCGCGGAACATC
The DNA here is from genome assembly GCA_044869875.1 of bacterium. Lineage (GTDB taxonomy): Bacteria > UBA10199 > UBA10199 > DSSB01 > DSSB01 > DATEDP01. The sequence goes on from JBIOXX010000432.1 coordinate 5,874, forward strand.
GACTATAAGAAGTTCCGCGAGATCGCCGACGCCTGCGGCGCCTTCCTCTTCGCCGACATCGCCCATCCGGCCGGCTTGATCGCCAAGAAGTTGCTCGACGATCCGCTGCCCCATTGCCACGTCGTCACTTCGACGACCCACAAGACCCTGCGGGGCCCGCGGGGCGGGCTCATCCTGATCGGCAAGGACTTCGACAATCCCTTCGGCCAAGTCGCGCCCAAGTCGGGCCGGGTCAAGAAGATGAGCGAGCTGATCGACTCGATGGTGATTCCCGGCATCCAGGGCGGACCGTTGATGCACATCATCGCCGCCAAGGCGGTGGCATTTAAAGAGGCGTTGGAACCGTCTTTCGCGACCTATGCCCAGCAGATTATCAAGAATACCCAGGCCCTCGCCGAAGCTTTGCTGGCCAAGGATTACAAGATCATCTCCGGCGGCACCGACAACCACTTGATCCTGATCGACCTTCGCAACAAGGGCATCACCGGCAAGGACGCCCAGCATGTGCTGGAGGAAGCCGGTATCACGACCAATAAGAACGCGGTGCCCTTCGACGATCAGTCGCCGCTGATCACCAGCGGCGTCCGGATCGGCACGCCGGCGCTCACCACCCGCGGCTTCAAAGAGAACGAGCTTCGGCAAATCGCCGGTTGGATCGACCAAGCTCTTTCCAAGCCGGGCGATGCGGCCTTGCACAAGAAGATTCAAGGCGAAATTAGGGAGCTATGTCTGAAGTTCCCGCTGTATCGATAGTTTCCCTCCCCTTTGTAAGGGGAGGGTTAGGGAGGGGTAGAGCGGTGGCGTTTGAGATGTCGCCAGCGCTCTACCTCCCCCCACCCCCTCCTTACAAAGGAGGGGGAGAGTCAAGATTATGAAATGTCCCTACTGCGGCGATCCTGAGAGCAAGGTGATCGACTCCCGAGTCAGCAAAGACGGGGGGATGATCCGGCGTCGCCGCGAGTGCGAGGTTTGCGCCAAACGCTTCACCACTTACGAGCGAGTCGAAGAGATGTTGCCGCTGGTGGTGAAGAAAGACGGCCGCCGCGAGCCTTACGACCGGATGAAGGTCGTCACCGGCCTCAAGAAGGCCTGCGAGAAGCGGCCGATTTCGGTCGAGACCATCGAGAAGACCGCCAGCGACATCGAAACCGCGCTGCTCGAGGCCGGCGAGCCCGAGGTCCCCTCGAGCCGGGTCGGCGAGCAGGTGATGCAAGCCCTGAAGGATCTCGACGAAGTCGCCTACATCCGCTTCGCCAGCGTCTACCGCTCCTTTAAGGACGTCGGCGAGTTCGTCGACTTGATCAAGAAAATATAATGAAGAAAGCCCGACCCCGATTTTCCGGCGAAGATGCCAAGTGGATGAGCTTGGCGATCTCCGAAGCCCTCAAGGCCCGGGGCCTGACCTCGCCCAACCCGATCGTCGGCGCCGTCTTAGTACGCGGCGGCAAGCTCTTGGCCAAGGGCCATCACCGCCGCGCCGGCCTGCCTCACGCCGAGATCGAGGTCTTGGGCCAAGTCAAAGATCCGCGCAGCGCCACGCTTTACGTCACTCTCGAGCCCTGTTGCCATGAGGGCAAGCGCACGCCGCCTTGCACCGAGACCATCGTTCCCTCGGGGATCTGCCGAGTCGTCGTGGGCGCGGTCGATCCCAATCCCAAGGTTTCGGGGAAGGGGATGGCCCGCTTGAAGAGGGCCGGCATCCGGGTCGACGTAGGTCTGCTGCGCGAGGAATGCGAAGAGCTCAATCCCTTCTTCAATCACTGGATCGTCTCGGGTCGACCTTATGTCATTCTGAAAGCCGCGGCCTCGCTTGACGGCCGGGTCGCCCTCGCCAATGGCCGCTCGCGCTGGATCAGCGGCGAGACCTCCCGGGCCCGGGTCCATCAATTGCGCGGCGAAGTCGACGGGGTGCTGGCCGGAATCGGAACGGTCGAGGCCGACGATCCCCAATTGACCGCGCGGCACAGCCCCGGCGCGCGGCAGCCGGTTCGGATCGTTCTCGATCCCTCGTTCCGCATTTCACCCCAGGCCAAGGTTTTGGATCCGCGCTCCGGCGGACCTTGTTGGATCGTAGTCGGGTCGAGTCGAATTTCCCCGGCCAAGCGAGCGGTGCTCGAAAAGAAGAAAGTCGAAATTATCTCGGTTCCGCTCAACAAGGGAGGCGAATTCGATCTGAAGCGCCTGCTTGTCATCTTGGGCCAGCGCGGTTTGACCAGCCTCTTGGTGGAAGGTGGGCCCGGAGTTTGGACTAGCTTCTATCGGCAGCAAGCCTTTCAAGAGCTTTGGGCCTTCGTCGCTCCCAAATTTCTCGGCGCCGAATCCAAGCCGATGATGAAATCTTTGGCGCTAAGCAATTTGGACCGGGCTCCAGCACTGAGGCTTTCGGGAGTGGAGGTTTTGGGCGAGGACGTCTTGCTGGTCTATTCTCGCTGATCACCAACAGCTCAAAAAGTAGCCTTGACCCTCGGTCTCGGCCTGACTAGCCTCGGCCCTTCGCTATGTTCACCGGAATTATCGAAGGCGTCGGCCTCGTTAAAAAAGTCCAGTCCCAGTCCAGCCATACCCGGCTGGAGGTGGAGAGCCCCTTTTCGCTGAAGGATACCCGGATCGGCGATTCGATCGCGGTCAACGGCTGTTGCCTGACCGCGACTCAGATCAAGGGCAAGGTCTTTGCCGCCGATCTCTCACCCGAGACTTTGGGCTTAAGCAATCTAGGCGAGCTAAAGGCCGGCAGCCGGGTCAACCTCGAGCGGCCGCTGCGCCTCTCCGACCGGCTCGGCGGCCACCTGGTCCAGGGCCACGTCGACGGGGTGGGGAAGCTGGTCAAGAAGGCCTTCATCAAGGCCAAGCCCGAGGGCTACTGGCTCCTCGAGGTCGAGGTCCCCAAGCACCTTCGTTCCTATATGGTCGACAAGGGTTCGGTCACCGTGGATGGGATCAGCCTGACCGTCAACCGGATCAAGGCCGGCCGAATCTCGCTTTGCATCATCCCCCACACCCAGGAGCGGACGACCCTGGCCGATAAAGGAGTTGGAGCGAAGCTTAATCTTGAGGCCGATATCCTCTTGAAATACCTTGAGAAAATGTTTAAAGCTCAAGGAAAGATTCGAAAGTGAATTTATGACCGATATCATGGAGTTCCATCGCAGCTTCGAGAAGGTGAAGGCCGCCCTCGAGGATTTTAAGGCCGGCAAGATGGTCATTCTGGTCGATGACGAAGACCGGGAGAACGAAGGCGACCTCGCCATGGCCGCCGAGTCCATCAGCCCCGAAGCCATCAATTTCATGGCGAAGCATGCACGGGGATTGATCTGTCTCTCGCTCACCGAGGATAAGTGCCAGGCCCTCCAGCTCCCGATGATGGTTCAGGATAACAACTCCCTCTACAATACCGGCTTCACCGTTTCGATCGATGCCCGGGAAAACACCACCACCGGGATTTCGGCCGCCGACCGGGCGGTGACCATCCTGACCGCCATCAAGGACGATTGCCGGCCCGATGAGTTGGCTCGCCCCGGCCATATCTTTCCGCTGCGGGCCCGCAAGGGTGGGGTGCTGGTCCGCACCGGCCAGACCGAAGGTTCGGTCGACTTGGCTCGAATGGCCGGCATGAAGCCGGCTGCGGTGATCTGCGAGATCATGAACGAGGATGGCACCATGGCCCGGATGCCGGACCTCGAGAAGTTTTCGACCGAGCACGGCATTCGCATCGTGTCGGTCGCCGATTTGGTGCGCTACCGCTTGCAGCAAGAGAGCTTAGTCCGCTTGGCCAGCGAGGCCGAGCTGCCGACCGCCTTCGGCGACTTCCGGATCAAGGTCTTCGAAAACGACGTCGACAAGAATCACCACGTCGCCCTGGTCAA